>NZ_SOGW01000109.1:0-102103 GCF_004403075.1 Cryobacterium sp. TMT2-10
CAGGTGGGCAGATCTGTTGGCCATGAGTGGGCAGTTTTCATGGCCACCAGCGGGCATTCCTACTGGCCGCCAGTGGGCAGTTCGGATTGGCCATTGACAACCTTCAGGCCCAACGCGAGATCGCTCGTTGCTTGCGGCCACTAGGGCTCACGCATCTGGTCGTGCGCGAATTGACTGGCAGGACCCGGGGGCGACAGCGGAATTCGATAGCGTCAGCACCATGACTATTGACCTCGCCGCAAGCTATCGAATTCGCCTTCGGTCCCTCCAATGGGTGAGTTCTTTCCTGCGACAGCTCAGTCATTCGGCCGATGAAGATGCGGTGACTGTCGCGGCCAACTGGGCCGTGGGAGCTGTCTACGATCTCTCTGAGGCGTATTGGGCTCTTCAGCTGGACAAAATCAAGTCGACCGCGTCTCAGGACGCCCATTTCGAATCGTTTCTCGGCGGTGAAACCGTCGGCGGCTTGTTAGTCGCGCGGGCCAAGATGACGCACGAACTCGTACAGGTGAGCTCAATCAGCTCGCTTCGAAACTTGCCGTACGACTTCGCAAAGTTGACGGACTGGGCTTGGGCTGCACCGGCATGGAAGACAGGCGACCGTCTTGACAAACGCACCGAGTGGTACCGACAACACGTGAGTAGACGACCGCTTTGGGTGCCGATTGAAGCGGCAGAGTGGTGGTTCACCACGAACGGTCCGGAATTCGCCACGGGAGAGGCCGTCATCGCGCCGGAGAGCTGGGTCAAAGGTATCGCCCCCGTGTTTTTCAATGCCGACGAGGTAGGAATAGCCAGGCAACTTCGCAAAACCCGCTAGCGACACCTCAATCAGCGTCGTCGCCGCTCCACGTCTTCCTCAAACACAAGATGTAGTGGTGTCCAAATGACGGAGGCACCATATATAGTATTTACCATCGGGCTACAAAGTCCGGTACAAACCAGAACGGCCCCTCTTGGCGGTCGATCTACCAAGTGGGGCCGAAGACTTCTTGCGGAAGAACTAGAGCCTAGCAAGGCTGGATCGAAGAAAGTCACATGGAGCCTTCGCGCACCGCAAAGGACCAGAAATGGCAACCAGCTTCAACATCACCTGCCCGCACTGCCGCACCACATTCCGCAACCAGGTAATCACCCGGCACGGAGCAATCCGCTGCGGGCACTGCGGCAAGACCATCACGATCTAGTTCGGAGGGGGCGTACCTGAAGCCGGGTACGCCCCCTCCTATATCCGGCTGTTTAGCTTTCACCCCGGGCGAGCGGTGTCAGCTGTTCGCAGTGACTAGGCGGCCAACCTGTAGACGAGGATCCGGTCGGCTGGTTCGCATTTGGGGCACCCTTTGGACTGGCGGCGGTTTTGAGTCGTCTGCTGGTGGTCGTGCCTGTTGAGGATGCACTTCCACCACAGCTTGTGGTCGCTCGGGAACATCTCGTGGGCCTCTTTGCGGTTTAGGTAGGGGTGGAGTTCGAGGGAGAGTACGGGTTCGACGGTGCCGAGGTCGTTGTCGCCGACCCTCAGCTTCCGGCTGCAGCAGTACTTGCAGCCGAGTCCGAGGGTGACCTTGTCGATCCGAGCTTGGTACGGGTGATCCTCGTTGGTCTCGCAGAGCCACCACATTTCTCGACGCTCGCCGTGGGTGACGTGTTCGGCGGTGAGGTAGCCGTTCAAGGTGGGGTGCAGGCGGGCGGCTACCTCAGGGTGGGTTGAGGCGAGGCTGTCCTCAAACAAAATGGTTCGCTCGCGGCCACACACGTTGCAACCGCGCTTTCCGGTGACCAGCTCCCAGGGGCGTGCGGGGAAGATGTGGCCGGCAGTGCACCTCCATTTGGCGAGCAGATTCGATCCGGCACCGAGGGTGGCGGGGGAGCAGTCTTCTGCCCAGCCCTGGGCCCACATTGCTGCGACGGAGGGGTCAGTGGTGACCATGCAGTTCTCCCCGGAGCGGGTGGTTCGGTTGGAGCAGAGGGCGCAGTTGTAGGTCGGGAGGGTTTTCTTTGATGGGCTGACGTCGTGACTGTGGCCTTTTGTGCAGGTCCACGAGTGCTTGGTGCTGGAGTTGTTGGCGACGTCGGCGGCGGTCAGGCCGCCGTTGCGGTACAGGTCGAACTGGGCCGCGGCATGCGTGCTCATCGTTTGGACGTCATTGGTGCCCGGCCGGACTCGGCGGGTAGTGCAGAGGCCGCAGTCAGGGGTGTACATCGTCGGCGTCATCGTGCCTGGCAGCGTCACTGGGGGCAGGAAGTCGAACGTGTGCCCGTTCTCGCACGTGAACGGCCGAGGGACGGTGGTCTCGGGGCCGGTGTAGAGCGCGTTCAGATCAGCGATCGTGAGCATCGCGGTGATGGGGGTGTCGCCGATGATCGCCAGGTAGTTATCGATCGGCTCCAGATCACCGGTGACTGCGGTTAGCCAGCGGGCAGTCGACGGCCGGAGCGGGTAGTCGTGGTGCCAGTCGGGGCGGAAGGGGTCGTCCAGGGTGATCGCGTTTCTCAGGGCAAGGACAGTGGGGCGCAGATAGATCCACAGTGCCCGCGTCACCGCCGGGCGCGCGTTTCCCAGGCTGGCGCTCACGACGCTGTCCAGGTGGGCGTATGCGTCGGCGAAGGCCGGGGTGGTGGCGAAGAATCGTCGGGCGAAGGTGTCAGCAGTGATGGCCTGAATGGTTCTGATCACTGCGGGGAAGACGAGGGGCTCGGCCTGCTCGATGGGCAGGTCGGGGTGGAGGTCCTGGGCGATGGCTTTGGTGGTGAGGAGGTAGAGGCGCACGTCGATGAGGCGTTTGCGTCGCAGCTTCTCGAACACGGCCTGGGCGTGGACGGTCTCGGGGCTGGCGTGGTGCTGGTCGTTGGCGCGGCTCCACAGGCCGATCCAGCGCTCGTGCCGGGCGCAGACGATGTCATCGAAGTGGGGGTTCTGTTCGACGATGGCGCCGTGGGCGCAGTGCGTGCAGGCGAAACGCTTTGGGAGGGTGTCCATGAAGTGTCGGCACGGAGTGAACCCGTCTTTGAGCCATGCGGAGGTGTGTGGGTCCAGGTGCAGGGTGTCGCGTTTCGTGATGGTGGTGAGCGCGCGCATCCATCCGTCGTGCTGGTTCTTTTCGGTGCGGCCGGTCTCGAATGCGCGGGTCAGGGTTGTCCGGTGGGTGTCGTCGCAGAAGTTCGCGGCGAGGAGCCGGGTGCTGTAGCTGTCGAGGGTTTCGCGGTGGAAGGGGCGCACGTCGAACGGGAGAACGCGGATCGGGGCGTTCATGCGCTGGCCAGCCCGGACATCGGGTACTGCAGGGCCTTGCTGCCCTTGCTGAGGGCGGCCATTTTGATTTTGTAGTTCTCTTCGGCGAACTGGTCCAGTTTGACGGTGTTCATTACGGCTTCGGTGAGGCACTCCTGGGTGTATTTGGGGTTGGTGATCAGTTCGATGGTCGCCCCGGTCAGGAGTTTGGCGAGGCTGCCGATGGACCCGGAGGTGCGCAGGTAGAGGTAGTCCCGGAGCAGTCGCAGAGTCCCGATCTCTTGGTGACGGAGGGGGAGCTTCTTTTCGAACGCGGCGATGAGGCCGGACCAGGTTTTCCGGTCTGCGGCGTCGCCGAGGTTGAGGCGTTCCATGTCGAAGATGGTGAAGCGGCCCCGGAGCTGCTGGCCTTTGGCGCCGGAGAGGAGGGCCCCGTTGGCGAGTCCGAAGCCGGCGTAGACGAAGGTGGCGGGGACTTCGTTGTGCAGGTTTTTCAGCACGTCGACGGATTCGCCGAGGCCGACGCTGCGACCGACGAGGTTCTGCAGTTCGTCGACGACGATGAGTTGGGTTCCGGCAGCGATCAGTGCCTGCACGACGCGGCGGCGGATTTCGCCCATGGACTCTCGGCCGGTGACCGGGAGGCCCAGGAACTCGGCGAACGTCTTCATGAGCAGTTTCCCGGTTGAGGCGGCGGGTACTGACACGTACACCACGGGGAGTTGGCCGTGTTCTGCGTAGTCGGGGTACATCCGCGTGTACTGGGAGTGGACGGTGCGCATGAGGGTCTTGGCTGTTTCGGTCTTGCCGACGGTGGAGTCGCCGTTGAGCATGAGGCCGGCGTGGCCGGAATTGCGGCCGACGTTCACGGCGAAGGCCTGCTTGAGGAGCCGGACGGATTCGGTCACGTGCGGGGTGGCGATGACGATTCCCCCGGAGGTGTACACGACCCGGGAACGATCGTAGGAGGCGCGGGCGGTGTCGGTCATCGAGGAGTATTCGGCGTCGTTGAGCATCTCGGGGCGCGGGATGCTCCGGTTCAGGAACGAGGTCAGGCCGTCGCGGTCGTGGAGGGAGGAGGGGCGGTCGGCGGTGTGGAAGAGGAGGGTCATGAGAGGTTTCCTTCGGGGTCGAATTCGGAGAGTTCTTCAGCGTCGTCGTCTTCGTCGAAGTCGGCGGGCATGAGCGCGGGGCGCGCTGGGGTGGGGAGTTGGTGGAGCGGGGTGCCGGCGAGTGTTGCGCCGACGAGGGCGACTTCTGCCCGTTGGGTGAGACGGGTCTCCGCCTCGGTGGGTTCGGTGCTGTCGGGTTGGAACGCGGCGAAGAAGGGGCTGTTTTGGGCGTTCCAGTCGCGGATGGTGCATTCGATGAATGAGCCGTCGGGAGCTTTCGCCCACACCGCGGACGGGTTGTATGGGTCGTAGTGCAGGACCATGGAGTTCTCCCGGCCGCGGAACTGGTGCAGTTCCGCGGAGTCGTAGAAGTGGTTCGCGTGTCGGAGGCCGGTGGAGGTGAGGGCCTTCTTGGTTGACGGCAGCAGCGCGAGGTACTGGTTCCGGCTGAGGGGGATGTCGATCGTGCCGGTGGCTGCCGCGGCGGCGGCAGCCATCTGGTTCGGGGAGAAACGCACGGTGGGATGCAGGGGGTCCTGCAGAGAGGTGTGCGACAGGTTCTGCCACACGTTGAGGACCCAGTCGTGGAAGAGTTCCTGCACGGCGTAGATGTCCAGGAGGTCATCGCGCTTCTCGATGTCTTCGCCGCGAAATTCGACGCCCCGGCCGACGTATCCCGGGAGGTACTGGGTGAACAGCGTGCCGATGGTTTTAAACATGCGTTCCACGATCGATTTACTGGTCGGGGTGCGCGGCGGGGAGAAGATGACCCGCATGTGGAATGCCTCGGCGGCTCGCAGGGTCGGGGTCGATTTGAAGTCCTTGCCGTTGTCGATGACCAGGATGCGCGGGTACACGTAGGGACGGTGGTGCGCGAGTCGGGCCAGGTCGTCACTTCCGAGCAACGTGCAGGTGGGGTTTTGCAGCTGGACCATGTCGCGGAACCGGCTGCGGTCGGGCTGGTTCTGGATCGGGGTCAAGGCCTGGGCGATGAGGCCGACGTGGTCGACGCTCTTCGTCGCGACGAGGCGAAACGAATAGGCGAGGATGCTGCGCGTGGCGACATCGATCATGATCGTCAGCGTGGGCCGTTGCGGCTTTCCGTTGGGGACTTTGACCAGGAGGTCCAACGGGGTGGAGTCCAGCTGGACTTCGGCGCCGGGCAGGACCTGGACGTGTTTGGCGTGGGGCCGGTCGGGGCGGTCTGCCAAGGAGCGGCGAGTCTTGGCGCTGCCGGTGGTGTGCTTGTTTCTTGTGTAGTTCTCGATCAGCCGGTACATGGTTCGCTGCGACGGCAGCTGCGGCGCGTCGGCGCCGTACTGGAGGGTGAGCTCGGCCCGGGTCAGGTGGATCAGCCGCTGGTTTGTTCCCGTTGATTCACCGCGTTGGGCGGCGATGACGTCACAGAGAGCTTCGATGACTTGCCTGCGATCCTGACTTGCGGAGTGTTTACCCGTCAGGGCGCGGCCGTCGATGAGGGCTGTTTCGCCGGCCTTTTTGAATGCGGACAGCTTGGACATCAGTGTTGAGCGGGCCATCTTCAACTCGGTCGCTTCGAGCTCGAGGAGTTTGGACTGGACCCGCTGCTCCTGCGTGGTGGTTTCCGGGTCGAACTGGGCCCGCGGCTTGCTGACGTTGGGATTCTCGCCAGTGGTGATTTCGCGCAGGTGATCGGACAGGGTGAGCGTGCGTCGCTGTTGCGTGTCGGAGAGCGATCCGAGGAGCCGTCCGTCGGCGATCGGGGCTGGTTCCAGGCCCACGACGCGTTGGGATAGTTCGGCCAGGTGCATGGTGACGTACTGGCCCGTGGCGGTGGAGCGCATTTTGACCAGGCCGGCGCTCTGTTGGATGAAGGCGTATTGGCCGTCGTCGAGTTCGATGGGGACGGTGATGTCAAGCGTGGGCATGGGGGCTCCGTTCAATGAGGGTGGTGCCGTCTATTCGTTGGGCCAGATCGGTGTGTACTACGCGAAGCCACAGGAGGTGGAAGAGTGCGGAACGGCCTGAGGCGAGTGAGTCTGGCGACAGAATCTGGGCCGCGTCGTCGAATCGCGTTGGCCCGGTGAGATCCGCGAGCAGACGGGTTGTGGCGTCGTCTCCGGGGCTGAATAGGGGATGGGTGAAGTTGCTGAGCCAGGTCAGGTTGGCCTGCACCTGCTCGGGGAGGCCGGCGAGGACCTGGTAACCCCAACCCACGGCCGCGCACACGGCCTGCGTTTTCGCGAACTGCTCGAGTGCTTTCGAGGTGATCTTCGAGGCGGGTTTGATGTCGTAGACGACCTGGCGATTGTTGGCGTGCAGTGCCATCAGGTCGGGGACGTGCCGGCCGCCGTCAGCGAAGACCATCTCCATCGGCTGAGCGGCGATCGCCGTGATCGACTCGACGTGGTCGAGGTACATCATCATGTTTGCCTCGTTCAGCGACTCGTGCCAGACATGAGACTGCGTCTGGGAGAAGTAGTACAGCCCGTAGTAGTTCCGCTGTCGCGGATACGACGTCGGCTTGCGAAACGGTTCGGCGAGGTAGAGATGCCGGCCCAGCAGGCTCCGGTCGGCCGGCGCCTCCCGCGTCGTCTTCGGGGTGGGTTTCCACCGCACCAGGGCGTTGCCGCTGAATCGCAGCGACTCGTCAACGATCAGTTTCATCAGGTCTTTGTTCATGAAACTTAGGTGTGCGGCAGGAAATCTGGGCTAAGGCAAAAACGCCGAGAAAGTGTATTAACAGCCGAGAAATATGCTTATATGCCGAGAATGCGCTGCATTTTCGGGTAGTTTTGGGGTCATGACCGCGCCCCGTTACGAACCTCGTGCTTCCTGTGCTGAACCGGACAGTTTCGGAAAGGCGAGGGAGGTGGTCTGGATTCCGCCGACGGACGAGCGCTCTGCCGCGTTGGGTCGAGCTGCTCGACTGCAGCACATGTATGCGGTTCGGATTCGTGCACGGGCGAGGGCGATCACGAAGGGGACAGTGCTGCCCAGCCCGAGTGGTCCACTCGCGGCTCGCCCCGGGGCGGATCTGAAAGCTCCGCTGAAGACGCTCGCGATGAAATCGGGGACGAGTTATGCCCGGCTGTTGCGGTGCCTGCGGGGTGAAGTGGTGATGCGCCTGGATGACATTGCGTGGGCAGATTTCGTGCTGGGGGAAATCAGCGAACAGCAGCAGCGTGCACCAGCGGCAGTCGATCAGCCCGGGCAGCGCCGTGGTCCGTCTGGGCTGTAGCGACTGGTACCGAACGGCCCGCCCCCACCGTGCGGCCACTTCGTCGGACGCGCGCAAGGCGCCCTCAGTCAGACACCGCATCGCCCACTCCCGGGAGCTCATCCCGGCTGATAGCTTCGATCGCGGCCACCGTTGAAGTGCTGGCCCAGTAGAACTCGATGTCGTCGTCCCAGCCATCGGTGAGCATGGTCCACCGTCCGCGGTGACCGACTTTGAGGGTGTCGATTGTGCGCAAGGGCCGGGGCCGGTCGTTGATCGTCGGGGGCGCATTGACGCCGGGGACACGCGTCACCGTGCCGAGGTCCAGGTCAAAGAAATGCGTGCTGTCCCGCGTGGTGACCCGCCACGCGCCACCTTCATCTCCACGGAGTTCGCTCACGTGGATTGGTTCAACTGCCGGGTCGGCCATCATCAGTCCTTTCTGGTTCGTGGGTGTCCGGCACGGCGGGGGCACCGTTCCGGTAGAGGAACTCCAGGCCGAGGGTGGCGGTATCCAGGATCGCCAGGTTCACCCGGTTCGTGCCGTTCATGTCGAGCACGACGACGCGGGTGGGGTAAGCGGCCCCGGGCACGGTCAGCACCTGGTCGTGGAAGCGGTGGTAGTGGCCTCCGAGGGTCAGCCGGGGGCGGGTTTGCAAGACGGCCCGGCGAAACATCACCCGACTTTCCGTTGCGTACCTGATGTCGTCCGTCGAGAAGCCCAGTTCCCGGGCGCGCTGTTCCAGATCGGGCTCGTCCATCAGCGGCGCTTCATGTCCGACTAGAACATCTGCGCGTTCGCTGCCCAGGCGCCGCAGATCCGCTTCAGTGATCTGTTCCTCGGGCCACCACGAAATGCCCTCCTTCCGGAGTTCGCGGTCGATGCTATTGGCGCCGCCGAGGATGGCCAGGGTGAACTCGCCGATTTGGGCGCGGTATCCGCGGGGAAGGTGAGCGACGTTGTTGGCGATCCATCTCAGGCCGTCCGGGTCGACCGGATATGCCGCGAGTTTGGGGTGCCAGTCGTGATTGCCGTCCAGGAAGAACATGGTCATCTGATGCCGGGCCAGGGCGCGCGAGATCTTGTTGAGGTCGATCCGCCAATTCCTGCCAGGCCACAGGATGCCCCAATCACCCAACTGCACGACGACGTGCACGCCGCGGTCCGCGAAAGCCCGGAAAGCCTGCAGGGCGTGCTCGATGTCCCCGTGGAGGTCTCCCATGATTCCGATCCGGGTCGATTGCGACAGCATCTGCACGTCGTAGGACGGTGACGAGGAAAAGGGGGCCGGGCGGTGCGTTTGACGGTGTGGCTTCAGATCGCTGCGCGGGTCGTCAGCCGGAGGACTCTGCTTGCCGGTGCTCATGGTTCGAACCTGATCTGCGGGATGGCGCCGTAGTTGATGTAGCCGCCGACGAATCGCACGGATTCGATCTCGGCGGCGCTGAGCTCCCGCGCGGGACGCACCGGCTCGATGGTCACAAGGGGGGAGCTGACATAGCGGCCAGTGACCTGGCTGGCGGACACGAGGGTCAGGGGGCTGCCGATCTCGACCGGACCGATCCCGGAAAAGCTCAACCACTCGTGGTCACCGGGAAGCTGGCGAGCCGCCGGGCCCGGGGCCCGCCGGTAGGCGCGCAGATCGCCGTCGATGAGAAGGACCGAGCCGTGCTCTGTGGTCAGCCGGGTGACGCCCGACGAGCCGGGCACCCCATCGGACGGCGCTTGTCTGCGGATCATGCTTCACCCCGGTCGCTGTCGAGAACGGGGGTAATGCGCTCGATCGCAGTCACCGGCGTGCTGCGGCGCGTCGTCGCATCCACACCCGGAACGGCCAGGTCAATGAGCAGCTGCATGGAACGGCCGACCGAGCACTCCACAACCCTCAGCAAACGGACGGTGGAACGATCACGGCGCAGACTGTGGACCCGCGCGGGATGATCCGCCGCTGGAATTCGGCACATCTCGTGTCGGTCGAGATCAAGCCAGTAGGTTGAGCCGGACCGGGTTCGGATCCTGAACTGCCCGGTGACCTGGTCCATCAGGGTACTCATCGAGACCATGAGCCAACCTCCGTGCAGCTGCGCAGCCGGACTGGGCGGGCAGGACCTGACTTGTCGACGGTCGGTGTCGTAGCCACGGGCCAGCGCACCCAATCCGATCTCGGAAGGCCCTGTGCAGTCACGCCTTGATCGCGCATTCGCGAACCTCCCGTGTCGCTCGACTGCTCGAGTGAACGGTCGGTACAGGGACGCTAGCCGGGGATTCCGGTCATGCGGGTCCGTGCAGGAATGCACCTTCCGACACATCGCGGGAGCTGTCCCGCGCATGACCTTTCCGACCCGCACGCCTTGCGGGTCGGAAAGGGACCCATGCCCGCACCGACCCCCGTAGAGCTCCTGCACGCCGACTACGCGCAGCTTCACCACCAGCCTCCCTCGACCCTCACTGCGGATCAGAGACGATCGCTGACCTTCTACAACGGTGAAATGGAATCCCGCAGCGCCGGTGAGATCCCCGACAGCGTCCCTCGAGACGTCGCCAACTGGATCCGCAACGTGTTCGCCCTGGAGGCCTTTGTTCGCTGTCAAGGCCGCATGCCCCGCGAAAACCGCCGCCTCCCAGAGGGCGCGATCTCCGCCGTGGAAAAACAGCGCGCTAACAGTGTCCGCGCGCAGCGCCGCGCATTCATCGCCGGGCGCCTCTGCACCTACCAAGTTCGGCGGCTGCTCTGCGTCCCCGGGTTCAGTTTCCATCCGCTGGAGGACGTCTGGCAGGCGAGCTGCGCTGCGTATGGTGACTTCACCGCCACACATGGGGACGCGCCGAAATTTCGCAGCACAGACCCGTCCGAACGGGCCCTCGCCGGGTGGGCCGCGAAAATGCGCTTGGCCCACCGGGCCGGCACTCTCTCCACAGACAGGGTCGAGATCCTGACGGGTCTGGACTTCTGGACCTGGGGTGCCCCGTCCAAGCAGCGATGAGTTCCCGTGCCGGAATACAGTTCCGACTGCTCTCCACCGGCCGACGGTGACCCGGTGCAGGATCAGACTATGACGAATAATCTTAACGGCGACGGGCGCGCCGCGAGCGGGTCACAGCACCGTTCGGACGAGACTCGCTCGGCCGGAGCGGCGGCGCCTTCGCCGCAGCTCGCTCGGGCCATACGTGCAACGGCAGAGGCGTGGCGGCGGTTCGAGGAAGAGTTCGGTCTCCTGACCAACGGTGAAGTTATCGAGATGCTGGGTGTCACCTCAGCTGGTCCGAGCTGGGTGGCTGCGCAACGCAAGGCCCGCAAGATCATCGGCGTGCGCCGGGGGAACTCCTACCTATACCCGGGCTTCCAATTCGACCACGAGACGGTCCTGCCCGTGATCGCGCCGTTGCTCGAGTTGGCACACGCCAACGGGTGGTCGAGCGACGATCTGACACTGTGGATGTTCGGCCCCAGCACATCGTTCGTTCAGGAGGATCGGCCGGTCGATCACCTGCTGGAGCCCGAGGCGGTCCTGGCCGCCGCGACGCTGACCATGGAAGCCTTGTGGTGACCAGCAGCGACCCGCCTCACCGGGCGGAGGAGCCCACGGGTTCCGCGCCCGAGGCGACTACGTCGAGAACCCAAAGCTGGGACGTCGCTCTTCGGCAGCGGGAACACACACTCAAGTCACGTGGGAGTCGACCGTTGGACCTTTCCGCGACGGCGCGAGCCTGATGCAACTGCTCGACATATCGACGGAGGAATTGGATAGGGCGTCGAATGCCGGCGAGTTTTCAGTTCAACGCCTCAGCAGAGCTCTTGACGGGGCTCCGCGAGGTGTTGGCCGTGTTGGACCCGGGGCTGGATAATCCGTGGGGCGACGCCCTGTGGCTCACCGCGGCCATCCGGCGATTCGTGGGTCGTTCCGCCGCGAAGCTGATGCGAATCGGGGAACTTAGACCTGTCCTCAATGCGGCGCGACAGGATCGGGCGACGTGGGATCGATAGACCGCACGGGGCCCGTCACTCGGGGCGGCAACTGACCACCGGATCGGCGACCAGCATGCTGGCGCCCAGCGTCGAGCGAAAACGCGGACTGAGCGCACCCCCCTGCCAACCCTGCCTGGGTCGAGGCTGTCTGCCGGACCGGATGTACGAGGGTGGGACGGTCCGAGTCGTGTTTTTCGTACTTTTGGGCCGGGGCCGGGGCCGGGGCCGGGTTCGGGTGTGTTGCGGGACCGGATGTACGAGGGTGGGGCCTTCCGGTCGTGTTTTTCGTACTTTTGGTCCGGGGTCGGGGTGTGTGGCCGGACCGGACGTACGAGGGCGGGGCTTTCCGGCCCCTCTTCTTCGTACATTTGGTCCGGTCTCCCGTCCCGGCAAGACCAGAAGTACGATCTACAGCGTTCCGGGTCGGGTTTTTCGTACCTTTGGTCCGGGGTCGGGGTGTGTGGCTGGATCGGATGTACGAGGGCGGGGCTTTCCGGGTCATGCTCTTCGTACTTTTGGTCCGGTTTTGAGGTGGTGTGGCCGGACTGGATGGACGAAGGGTGTGCCTTCCTGGCCTTGTTCTTCGTACATTTGGTCCTGGCTCCCGTCTCGGCGGGACCTTTACGACGACTATCGGGTGTCGTCGGCGGACGGCGTCGTCCATCTGGTCCTGCCCACCGTCGGCAGATCCAGCGGCGACGTCAGGGTCGGGGAGAGAAACAGCGCGGGTCAGCGTGCGGGCGGAGGCACGCTCCGCGGTAAGGTCCCGAACCCCGGCCGGGGTCCTTGACGTAATACAACGTTACCGGCGCGCCAGCGGTCCGCGGCGCCGACCACAGCGGTTCACTCCCATGAATCCGAGTCCGTTTCGGCGCCCGTGGTGGAGTGCGAGAACCGGACCTCGAGCGCGCCCGAGGCTGGCGACCCCGGAGCGTGCGGCGGCTGCTGACCGCCGGGTTCGGGCAGTTCCAGCGCCGCCGTCGCGTCGCGGGCGGCCCGACGGGCGTCGGCGTCGACCGTCCATCTGGATGACGGGGAATCGCCATCTGTCCCTGCCCGGGATCGCGCCTTGACCGGCGAGCAGCAGAGATCCATTCAGCTCGCGTCGATGAAAACATATTCACACTTGACAACACTGCCCACCATCTGTCATTGTGAATGTATTCACACCAGCAAGTTCGGAGAGGGGCTTAACATGATCCACAGCCAGAAGCAGAACCCGCCGCAGCGCACGCTGCACGTGATCGACATCGAGAATCAACTCGGCACGCCCCGGGTCACTGCGGACGAAATCGCCGAATGGTTCCGTGAATACGCGTCCCGGGTTGCGATCGGGCCGCTCGACCACATCGTGATCGCCGTCGGGACTGTCGACGGCCTGGTCGAGTTGACCACGATCAACTGCCGCCGGCTCGTGAAACTGGGGGTCAACGGTGCAGACCTCGCCCTCCTGAACGTCCTCACCGAGGAGAACGTTGCCCGTCGGTTCAATCGGGTCAACCTCGCCTCGGGTGACGCGATCTTCACCCCGGCCGTTGCCGAACTCGCCGGTGCCGGAGTCATCGTCACCGTGATCTCCCGCCCGCAAAGCCTGGCGGCGCGACTGCGTATGGCAGCCACCGCCACTATTACTTTTGAACTCACCGCTCAGTACAAGGAAGCAGCATGATGACCAACGCCCCCGTTGAGCCCACGATCGGACCCGCGGAAGTCGCCCGCCTCGCCGGCGTGAGCGCCTCCACCGTCAGCAACTGGCGGGCCCGTGATCTCGGCTTCCCCGAACCGGTCACCGCGAACACGTCCAGGCCTCTCTTTCGCCTCGCCGACGTCGAGGACTGGCTGACCCTGCACGCCCCGGGCAAGTCCAGGACGCGGTCAGACCGGCCCGCCTACGTACTTGTGAACATGCTGCGCGGTCGTATCAGTGCTGACAATTACGTCGATGTCGTTCTCCCGGTGCTGTGCGCAGTGAAAGTGCTGCGAGACGAGAGCCCGGGCCGGGCAGCCAGCCTGCGCTCCCTCTCCTCGTCACTCGATGAGGTGACCACTCTGCTGACCAGCCACGGGCGCTTCCTCGGACAGGCCTTTGCGAACGCACTCGACATACTCGGCCCGTCCGCCGCCGACGTGATGGATGCTCTCGCGGCAGAGGTCAAACCCGGTGACGACCTGGCTGCCGTCGCCGAAGACCTCCTGGCGCTCTCCACGGAGAGCACGCGGCACAACGTCAACGTTCACTCCACCGGGCCCCAGCTCGCCCGACTGATCGCGGGGCTGGTCCCCGACGAAGCCCGTGACGTGGCGGATCTCGCGTGCGGTGCGGGGGACGTCCTGCGGACAATCGCGGAGGCGCATCCCGAAATCCACCTGATCGGACGCGACATTTCGGACGACGCATTGCAGTTGGTGGCCTGCCGTTTCTTCCTGGAGCGGATCTCGGCGGACCTCGAACACAGCGATCTGCTGCATCCGACGAATGGCTCCTATAACGCCGTGGTGATCGATGGCCCCCTCGGCCTACGACTGGATGAGAGTGAACTCGCTGCGGTGATACCGCTTCCCTTTGGGCATTCCAAGGCCAATCGAGGCGAGACCGTGTGGGCGCAGCTCGCTTTCCGGGCGACCAACTCTGGCGGCACGGCAATCGTGCTCACCACGGAGAAGTCTCTCGCCGCGCAACGGAACGCGCCCGACGTGTTCAGGGAGATGCTCTTCGCAGGAGTGGTCGAAGCGGTCATCAGTCTCCCAGCACGAGCCCTACAGCGAACATCGATCCCCACCCAGATCCTCGTGCTCCGAAACCGCATCGATCTGGACGCCACCGAGCCCGTGCTGATGATCGACCTGGCCGAGGTCGACGGTCGCCGCGGCCTAGCCCCTAGCCAGGTTGATGACATGAACATCATCGTTCGGAATTGGCGCGAGGACCGGTTGGTTCTGAACTCGAACGCAGTGGCCGTGCCGGTGCGTGAACTCGCCGAACTCGGTGCGCCGCGGACCCCACGGGCATGGCTCATCGCGAAACGCCCGGTCGACCTCGGTGGCCTCCGGATCTCCCTCGCAACGGCGGAATCAGCCTTCGCCACTGCTCAAGCAGAAATATCCACACTCCGGCATGCGCCGATTCAACTTGTCGAACGCGAACACCCAGCTGAACTGCACCCGCTCGACTCACTCCTTGAGGTCGTCCGATCGTTCTTGACCAGCACCTCCGAAGGCGAAGGCCACCCGGTACGCATGATCACACCGAAATCCGTACGCACGGGGGAGATCGCGGAACGTAACGTCAAGACGCTGCCGAGCGAGTCCAGCGACCTGCGCACGAAATCCGGTGACGTCGCGGTCGCTGTCGTTGGATCTGAGATCGTCACCCGCGTACTGACCGAAGCCGGACTGGTCGTTGACAGCAACGTCCAGCTCGTCCGCGATCCAGCCGGCCGATTCGACCCGCACGTCCTCGCCCAACTGCTTCGCACGGAATCCAATCAGGCTCTGGTTAGCGACGGCGTCATCACCCGAGTCGAAGCCGGAAAACTGCGGGTTCCCTTGCTCCCTCTGGACGAACAGGCCCGTCTGTCGGCTGTGATCAGACAACTGGCCGATGCCAATCAGATTGCCGCTCAGCTGGCTCAGGCGAGCGAGGATGGCGCGCGCGCGCTCCGCGAGGCAATCATGTCCGGCAGGCTAGCGGCGGGGGACTCGAATGAGTGACGTGCGGGTCCAGGTGGCCGCCGACCCGACGTCGGCGGCCGCCGATACTCTGCAAGACTCGACAGCGTCGCCGTCGAGCAACACCGGCCGGACACACAACACACGTTTCAGTAAGAGGAGCACCGCACAGTGGTAACTGGGGAACTGAAGTCACAGATCGACAAGGTCTGGAAGGCATTCTGGACCGGCGGCATCGCCAACCCGGTCGAGATTATCGAGCAGATCACCTACCTGCTCTTCATCAAGCGGCTCGACGAGCTGCACACCAAGGAAGAAAACAAGGCCAACCGCCTGGGCGTCGCCATCGAGAACCGCGTGTTCCCGGAGGGTGACGATGACGCAGCCCGCACACCCCGCCCTTACAACGACCTGCGCTGGTCAGTCTTCGCCAACCGCGACTCCACCGAAATGTTTGAAATCCTGGGCCAGCACGTCTTCCCGTTCCTGCAGCAACTCGGCAAGGCAGGCTCGAGCTACGCCCGCAACATGAAGGACGCCCGCTTCACTATTCCTACGGCGGCCCTTCTGGTGAAGGTTGTTGATCTTCTAAACGACATCCCCATGGACGACCGTGATACGAAGGGCGACGTCTACGAGTACATGTTGTCCCAACTGGCGACCGCCGGCACGAATGGCCAGTTCCGCACTCCGCGCCACATCATCAAGCTCATGGTCGACATGTCCGCGCCCACCCCCGATGACACCATCATCGACCCCGCCGCCGGCACCGCCGGATTCCTGATGATGGCCGGCGAATACCTGCACGATCACCACCCGGAAATCTGGGCGGACAAAGCCCAGCGCGACCACTACAACCAGGAGGCGTTCACCGGCTACGACTCCGACGCCGCCATGGCCCGCATTGGCAGCATGAACCTGCTACTCCATGGTGTCGAGAATCCCACCATGGAGCGTGCAGACTCGCTGGCCGAGACGCACCCCAAGACAGAGTCCTATAGTCTCGTCCTCGCCAACCCGCCCTTCGCCGGCAGCCTCGACTACGAAACCACCGCCAAGGATCTGCTTCAGGTCGTCAAGACCAAGAAAACTGAACTCCTCTTCCTCGCCCTCACCCTGCGGCTTCTAAAGAACGGCGGCCGTGCTGCCGTAATCGTGCCTGACGGAGTGCTTTCGGGCTCCACGAATGCACATAGGGAACTGCGCCGCATGATCGTCGAGGACCAAAAACTCGACGCCGTGGTGAAGCTCCCAAGCGGAGTTTTTCGGCCCTACACCGGTGTCTCTACAGCAATCTTGTTTTTCACTAAGACCAGTTCTGGAGGAACCCAAAGCGTCTGGTTTTACGATGTTCAAGCCGATGGCTTCTCTCTCGACGACAAGCGCACCGAGCTCGATCCGACTGTGTACGAACAGGACAATCTGGCCGATGTCCTACTCCGGTGGAAGACCTTAACCAGTGACCCGGCGATCGAAGGCGATCGCCCCCGAACGGCCCAGTCTTTCCTCGTGACGAAGGCCGAGATTGCGAGCCAGGGCTACGACCTCTCCCTCAATCGCTACAAAGAAGTCCAGCAGGATGTTGTTCTTCACCGTTCTCCATCGGAGATCCTTGGCGACATTTCCGCGCTCGAAGTTGACATTGCTGCGGGTCTGGGTGTCCTGCGCCATTCACTGGGTGTCGGGGAATGACCTTCGCCAGGGCACGCGTGGGCGACATCGCTCAAATCAATCCGCGTCTTGCTTACGACGTTGCGGACATCGACTCCGTTTCATTTCTCGGAATGGCCGACGTCTCCGAGCTCGGATGGACAAACTCAGGGATCAGTCGTCCTTACTCTGAGGTCAAGAGGGGATATACGACTTTCATCAACGGCGATCTGCTAGTCGCAAAAATCACACCCTGTTTCGAGAACGGAAAGATTGCGCAAGCTGTCCTTGACCACGAGACTGGCGTCGGATCCACTGAGTTTCACGTAATTCGACCGGATTCCGACCTTGTCGATAGTCGGTACTTACTTCATGTATTACGTTCGCCGGCGGTCCGAAGGGCCGGCGAGGCGCGTATGACCGGTAGTGCAGGCCAGAAGAGAGTTCCTGCCTCATACTTCGGGTCGCTTGAAATTCCACTCCCACCCGTCCCCGAGCAGCGCCGCATCGCGGCCGTCCTCGACCAGGCCGACAACCTACGAGAAAAGCGCCGTCGCGCCCTGGCTCTGCTTGATGAGCTTGCAGATTCGCTTTTTCTTGAATGTGCTTCTACACCAGGTACGCCCTTGTCGCTGAAGGATTGCGGCGTGTGGTTCTCCTCAGGTAAAAGCGTCGTGGGACTTGGAACGAGCGAGCATTCCTCTAACCGGGTCTTGAAGGTCAACGCGGTCTCTACCGGACACTTCGTTCCGGCAGCGTCTAAGTCGCTCCCGTTGAGCTACAGTCCGCCACCATCCCATCGAGTGTGCGACGGGGACCTCCTGTTCACGCGGGCTAGCGGAAGCATTGATCTCATTGGAGTGTCGGTTTTCGCCCTAAAAACACCGGATGGTATGTATCTTCCGGACAAATTGTGGCGGGTCGAGTTAAGTGCGGGAAGTCTTGTGAGCAAGCCTTTTCTCCACGCGCTGTTCAGGCAGACTGACTTCAGAAGCTTTGTGGAGACTGAAGCGAGTGGCTCGAGCGGGGTAAGGAATATCTCCCAATCCAATGTTGCCCGTTTCAGAAGTTCGATCCCGAGTCGAGACGCTCAACGACTCTTCACAAGGCGAACTGAGGAAATTGACGGAGCTCGCGACAGTATGGCGCGAGAACTAGACGCGCTCGATGGGCTCTTCGCTTCTCTGCAAGACCGCGCTTGCCTAGGCGAACTTTAGACTTCCAATCGCCTTTCTGACCGGTCGTTGAGTTTGTGGGCCTGGCTCAACTACATGCTGATGCGGCCCGATCTGGCTATCCGCTCGTAGTCTGCCAGCAGACCTAGCACTCGTGCGAGGTCGTCGAGGTCGACGAAGTGTCATTGGAGTGACCCAGTCAGTCGTCGCATTACCTGCGACCGATAGAGTCAGCGTCAGAATGTGAAATGGGGGAGCGTGCAGTGAGTAATTTCGAATTCGTCCGGGCGGGGTGGGCCGAGATCGGCGATGAGGCGCGCGGGGCCGAGCACTACACATTCGGCGATCCGCGTGCGTCCATGTTCCGCGCGCGTCGCGCCCTTGAACTCACGGTGCAGTGGCTCTACACGGCCGATTCCACCCTCACTCGGCCGTACAAGGACGATCTCTCGAGCCTTCTTTTCGAACCCACCTTCAAGGCTCTCGTGGGCCCGGGCATTCACACGAAGATGAACCTGATCCGTTTGCAGGGTAACCGTGCCGTGCATGGCGCGGCCTCGGTGCGGGACAGCGACAGCCTGCCGGTGGTGCGCGAACTTTTTCATGTGCTCATTTGGCTGGCCACACGTTATGCGGCGAGCCCCGGGCAGCGGCCGGCCGGCGGTATGCCGTTCGACGCGGCATCGATCCCGAAGCCACAACCGGGGGCCGCCGCCCAGACCCAGGCGCAGCTGGCGCAACTCGCCGCAGCAAATGCTGCGAAAGACAAAGCCCTTGCCGAGGCTGCGGCCAACAATGACGCGCTCGTGGCCGAGCTCGCCGAACTGCGGGCGCAGGTGGCGGCAGCGAAACTCGCCAACTCGACCGTGCCCGACACCCACGACTACCTCGAGGCTGTTACCCGGGCGGAGTACATCGATCTGCTACTGCGGGAGGCCGGTTGGGCGCTGGCAGACAAACGCGATCGTGAGTTCCCGGTCACTGGTATGCCTACGCCCAGCGGCACGGGTTTCGTGGACTATGTGCTCTGGGGTGACAACGGGCTGCCGCTGGCGTTGGTTGAGGCGAAGCGCTCTGCCCAGACCGCGGCGGCTGGTAAGCAGCAGGCTCTTCTCTATGCGAACGCCCTTGAGGCGCAGTTCGGGCAGCGCCCGGTGATTTTCTACACGAATGGGTTCGACCATTTTATCTGGGACGATCTGCGCTACCCGGCGCGTCCGGTCGCCGGCTTCTACACGCGCGATCAGCTAGCGCTGCTCGTGCAGCGCCGGATCTCGCGGCTGCCGCTAGCCTCGGTCGAGACGAAGAAGAGCATCGTAGGCCGGTACTACCAGACCCGGGCCGTGACGAGAATCGCCGAGAGCTTCGAGTCGGCCAATGAGCGCAAGGCGTTGCTCGTGATGGCAACCGGCAGCGGTAAGACCCGCACGGTGATCGCGCTCGTTGACGTGCTCATGCGGGCGAACTGGGCGAAGCGGGTGCTCTTCCTCGCTGATCGGAAAGCGCTCGTCAACCAGGCCACGAACGCGTTCAAGGAGTTCCTGCCCGAGACGGCGCCGGTGAACCTGCTCACCGAGAAGGACACCGAGGGGCGCGTGTTCGTCTCCACCTACGGCACCATGATGGGGTTGATTGACCAGGGCGGCGACGAGCTGCGGCGCTTTGGTCCCGGCTACTTCGACCTCATCATCATCGACGAAGCTCACCGGTCGGTCTACCAGAAGTACGGCGAGATCTTCGGCTATTTCGACTCCCTGCTCGTTGGTCTCACCGCCACGCCCAAGGACGAGGTCGACCACAACACCTACGGCCTGTTCAACCTCGAAGACGGCGTGCCGACCGACTCCTACGAACTCGGCGAAGCCATCAAGGACAAATATCTGGTGCCCCCGGTCGGGCGGCCGATCGCCCTCGGGTTCATGGCCCGAGGCATCCGCTACGCCGACCTCACCGTGGAGGAACAGGAACAGTGGGACCTGCTCGACTGGGACGAGGGTCTGGTACCCGACGAGATTGGCGCGGCCGCTGTGAACAAATGGCTCTTTAACGCGGACACCGTGGACAAGGTGCTCGAGGTTCTGATGACCGAGGGGCGACGGGTGGCCGGCGGGGACAAACTCGGCAAGACCATCGTGTTCGCCAAGAACAACCAGCATGCAGAGTTCATCGCCGAACGCTTCGACCTGAACTACCCCGAGTTCAAGGGTCACTTCGCTCAGGTTGTGACCTACAAAACTACCTTCGCGCAGAGCGTGATCGACAACTTCTCGCAGTCGGAGAAGAGCCCACAGATCGCGATTTCAGTTGACATGCTCGACACCGGCATCGACGTGCCCGATGTCGTCAACCTGGTCTTCTTCAAGCCGGTGTACTCGAAGACGAAGTACTGGCAGATGATCGGCCGCGGCACGCGGCTTCGGCCTGACCTCTATGGGCCGGATGCGCCCAAGCAGGACTTCGTCATCTTCGACGTCTGCGGCAACATCGACTATTTCAACCAGGAGCTGCCGAATAGCAGTGCGTCGGCCACTGAACCTCTGCGGCACCGCCTGTTCCAAGCCCGGGTATCGCTCCTGGGCGCGCTCGACCGGCTCGGCTCCGTTGACGCTGG
Organism: Cryobacterium sp. TMT2-10; assembly: GCF_004403075.1. Lineage (NCBI taxonomy): Bacteria > Bacillati > Actinomycetota > Actinomycetes > Micrococcales > Microbacteriaceae > Cryobacterium > Cryobacterium sp. TMT2-10. The sequence goes on from NZ_SOGW01000109.1 coordinate 20,614, forward strand.
CCTCGTCGAGCTCCGCGGTTCGCTCGCTACTGGCCTGCACGCGACCGTCGCGGGCATGAATCAGCACAACTTCCTGGTGCGCCGACATCTGAGCGCGGTCGAACATTTCGCGGATGCCGCCGCATGGGCGAAACCGTCGGTTCAGGACCTCGACGCCGCGGCCGAGCACCTCGCTGGTCTGCCCTCTAGTGTGGACGCCACGGACGCCGACGAGGAAGCCCGCCGCTTCGACCTTCTCGCCCTGCGCACCCAGCTGGGAGTGGTTGAGGCAGACCCGAACTATGCGGCCGCTTACGCGGCAGCGAAGAGTCGCATCCGGGCGATCGCCGACGCCCTGGCCGACCAGCACAACGTGCCCGCCGTGCAGAAACACCTTGAACTGATCTATGCAATCGCCGGGGAAGACTGGTGGGAGGGCGTGACCCTTCCGTTGCTGGAAGTGATGCGCCTCCGTTTGCGTGGCCTTGTCCGCCTGATCGACCGGACGAAGCAGGCGATCGTCTACGTCGACTTCGAGGACACCCTTGGCGAACTCGTGCCCATCGATCCAGAGATCTTCACGCCGGGGGTCGACCGGGAGCGGTTCCGGGAGAAGCTGTTGGCGTTCCTTCGCGAGCACGCCGACCAGGTGGTGCTGCACAAGCTGCGTGCCGGCCGGCAGCTCACCGGCCTTGACTTGAAAGAGCTGGAACGCATCCTGACCGACACCGGAGGGTTCTCGGCCGAGGAGATCGCGGCTGGGGCCACTGAGGCCCATGGCCTGGGACTGCTGATCCGTTCGGTGGTCGGGATGGACCGCGCTGCGGCATCCGAAGCTCTCAGCGCCTTCGTCGCGAACGCGACGCTCACCGGCAACCAGCACGCCTTCGTCGATCTGGTCATCGACCAGTTGACGGCGCGAGGCGATGTGCCGGTCGCGCTTCTGTACGAGGCGCCATTCACCGACTACGCACCAATGGGCCCAGACGGGCTTTTCACTGACGCGCAGGTCACGCAGCTCGTGAGCGTGCTCAATCGCGTCGCGGCGACCGCCGCCGTGGCCTCGTAGTCAACAGGCGAGAACGGGCCCGCGATGACCGATCCATTGCAGTGGCTGGTACCACCTTCAGCGGTGGCTTTGATTGGCACTGAAGAAATTGTTGGACTGGATGCAACGGTCAGCGACTTCTGGCAATTCGCTATGGGTGACCTGCGAATGAATAACGCTCGCGGCTATCTTGCGGAGTTCATCGTTGGCAGGGCCCTTGGTCTGAACCATGCCCAGCGCGTGGAATGGGATGCGTATGACATCCTCTTCGGCGACATCACGATAGAGGTGAAGTCGTCGGCGTACCTGCAGTCGTGGGACCAGCGGAAACCCGGAATTTGTCAAGGTGAATGAGGCCAGCGTGAGTTTAGGCGGCTAGTTTCGGCTCCGCGTTTTGAGCTTCGGTTGGCTTGTTGATCCAGGCTGTGTCGGGGGTGGCGAGGATCTTCGGGTCGCAGCTGGTGCTGAAGCGCTCGGGGTTCCGGGCGCGTGCTGCGGCGAGGGTCGCCGCCCGTTCGGCGGCCTTGCCGGCGGCGAGGCCATAGTGGACGTCGGCGGGGGTGTTGAGGCCGATGCCGGTGTGCCGGTGGCTGTGGTTGTAGCCCTCGACGAAGGTGTTCATGAAGCGGCGGGCGTCGCCGAGGGTGCCGAAGCGTTCCGGGAACACGGGGGCGAATTTGAGGGTCTTGAACCACGCCTCTGAGTAGGGGTTGTCGTTGCTGACCCGGGGCCGGGAGTGCGACTTGGTGACCTCGAGATCTGAGAGGAGCGCGGCCACGGTCTTGCTCGTCATCGACGTGCCTCGGTCGGCGTGGACGACCTGCGGGGTGCCATGGATGGAGAAGGTCTCGGTCATCATCTCGGCGGCGAGGATCGCGGACTCGGCCGGATGGACCTTCACGCCAACGATGTATCGGGAGTAAATATCGATCATCACGTAGGCGTCGAAGTACTTGCCCTTGATTGGGCCGGGCAGTTTCGTGATGTCCCACGTATAGACCTGGCCGGGGCCGGTAGCGACCAGTTCCGGGATCGCGCGGGCCGGGTGGCGGGCCAGCCGGCGGCGTTCCCTGACCTGCTGGTTCTCGGCCAACACCCGGTAGATCGTGGAGATCGACGCCAAATACACGCCCTCGTCCAGCAGCTGCGCGTAGATCTGGATCGGCGGCAAATCCACGAACCGGGCCGAGTTCACCACCGCCAGAATCCGGGCCCGCTCGAGGACATCGAGCCGATTCGCCGGCACCACCACCGGCCGGGCGGCCCGGGTGCGGGGCGTCCGGGTCGCGGTCGCCCGCGGCAACCCGACCAGGCTGGCGGCCGTCCGGGTCGGAACGCCGCGGCCCGTGAGATCGCGGTAGGTGGTCATCACGGTTTCGTGTGCGGTGTTTCGTCCCGCGAGCTCTTCGAAAGATTTTCGAGTAGCTCGTGCATTTTTGACATGATCTCCAACGCCACCCCCGTCGTTTCCAGGCGCCGTTCGGTTAGCTCCAGTTGGCGGCGGAGCCGGGCGATCTCGGCCTGCTCGGGCGTGAGCCGGCCGATCTTCTCCCCGGGTTTCTTGCCCTGCAGCACCCCGGTATCGCGTAGTTTTCGCCACTCCGTGATCTGTGAGGAATAGATGCCCTGCTCCCGCAAATACGCGCCGCCTCCGTTGCGGGAGATGGCGTCCTCGTAGGCGGCGAGGTGGTCGAGTTTCTGCTTCGGGGTGAATGAGCGCCGGGGCGTGGGGCCGCCCGCGCGGGGGCCGGAACTGCTGTTATTCATGGGACTATCGTCGCGCACGGCGATCAACGATGGGCTGGACATGGTGGGACTTCCTGATTCTCGCCCTACGTCAAACGGCGGACTTGCTCTGAGCTACTGGCCTCAACTCACCCTGACACGTAGGGACCGAGCGTCATTGAATTCACGCGACTCAAGAGCACCCGGTGGGACCCTCGTGGTGGCGAGGATCCGGCGGGGCCGGGATACAACGCAATGGTCTATGTCTTCTGTGTGCAGACAGCACAGGACCACGACACATACGATCAACTGGCTCTCGACCAATGGGACTTCTACGTGCTCCCACGCAGCGTGCTCAAGGATCTGGGCCAAAAGAGCCTGCGGCTGTCCACGCTCAAGGCGCTTGCGTCGAAAGGTGGGGGGACAGAGAAGGGGGTTCTCTGGGCCGACTTGCGGGAAACTGTTACGAGTGCGGCGGTCGGTCAAGATCGCGACTGACACGTTTTCATGTGTCCTGAGAGCTGACCCGGCACAATCTGCGCAAGCTGCTGACACGAAACAAACTTCACGGGATCTGACCGCGCGTGAAAAGTCGTACAGACCGGACGACGGGCACCGAACTCGCGGTCCCGCCTTGGACGCTGCGGGTTCGCCATAGAAGTGCGGCAATCGAGGCACGTTGTCCGAACTAGGTGGCAAAAGTCCGAACTAGCGTGTCACGCGACACAATGTGCCCCCAGGCAGATTCGAACTGCCGCCCCTGCCTCCGGAGGGCAGTGCTCTATCCCCTGAGCTATGGGGGCCAGGGAAAACACTAGGTTATCAGCATCTCGGAGCCCGATGTGCCGCATCGAGTTCCACGGATGCGTCCGAGCCCGCCCGGCATGCCGCCCGAACTCGACCGAAAGTGTCGAACTCGGCGGCGGTCGAGCCGGTCAAGCCGGTTACTGCAGGTTGGCCAGTGCCGCGGATACGACCTTCTCGGCGTCACCGGGCTCACCGAATACCGGCGAACTCAAGGTTACCCAGTAGGTCTCTGTGAAGACCTGCACCTCGCCCTTGCCGCCGGAGGTGCCGAAGTAGCCCTCCACGGCGGGCGGGGTGCCGTAGGTCGGCACGATCTGCCCGGCGGAGGCGGCCGTGTTCTTGAGCTGGTTCAGGAGCACGTCGTTCGGCTGAGCCACCGAGATCTCGATCATTTCGCCGCTGGTCTGGTTGAGCAGGCCGCAGGCGAGTCCGTCATACTCGACGGCCTTCTTAGCGAGAGCACCGCCCGGTTTGAAGTCGGGCGCCGTTCCGTAGTTCGGGTTGAACTCATACACATCGTCGAGCGTGAGCACCTGGTCGCAGGCGAGCGTGACCGGGGTGCCAGAGGGGGTCGGCGTCGGCGTCGGGGCAGCCGAAGGAGTCGAGGTCGCCGCCGCGGTCGCCGACGCCGTGGCTGTGGCTCCGGGGGTCTTCGCCGGCGCGGAATCTGAGGAGCAACCGGTCAGCGCCACCAGCGCGACCGTGCCGGCGGCGAGGAGCAGGCCGGCACGCAGGCGCCGCTCCTGACGGAACGTGGGCGCAAGAAAGTCATTCACGGGTTGACTTTACCAAGACGGATGCCCGCAACCCGGCCGGTCAGGACCGCGCCGGGTAAGATCGGTCTTTGTGACTCCCGCTGAGCTTTCCCAATCCCTGTTCGACCTCATCCTCCAGTTGAGCGAGCGTCGACGCGCGGCCGGAACCGAGGTGGCCGACCTCGGCCTGACCGTGGCGGACGTCACCCTGGAACGGCCGAGGAACCGCGACCACGGCGACTGGGCCTCCAGCATCGCGATGAAGATCGCCAAACCCCTCGGCGCCAGCCCGCGTGAAATCGCCGCGGAACTCGCCGCCGGCCTCGAGCAGCTTCCCGACATCGCATCCGTCGACGTGGCCGGACCCGGCTTCATCAACATCCGTCTCGAGGCGGCCGCGGCCGGCGCCCTGGCCAGGACCATCGTCGAGGCCGGCCCCGCCTACGGCACCGGACACCTGTACGACGGCATCAGGATCAACCTCGAATTCGTCTCGGCGAACCCCACCGGCCCCATCCACATGGGCGGCGTGCGCTGGGCGGCCGTGGGCGACAGCCTGGCCCGCGTGCTGCAGGCCGAGGGCGCGGATGTCACGCGCGAGTACTACTTCAACGACCACGGCTCGCAGATCGACCGCTTCGCCCGCAGCGTCCTCGCCGGCTACCACGGCGAGGCCACCCCGGAAGACGGCTACGGCGGAGCGTACATCGGTGACATCGCCGACCAGGTGGTCGCGAAATACGAGGGCGACATCGCAGTGCTGGCCCGCGACGAGCAGCAGGAAGTCTTTCGCAGCGTCGGCGTCGACCTGATGTTCACCGAGATCAAGGAAAAGCTGCACGGCTTCGGCGTCGACTTCGACGTGTACTTCCACGAAGACTCCCTGCACGAGTCCGGCGCGGTCAACCGTGCGATCGAGCGGCTGCGTGAACAGGGCCATATCTTCGAAGAAGACGGGGCCATCTGGCTGCGCACGACCACCTTCGGAGACGACCGCGACCGGGTCATCATCCGTTCGAACGGGGAGCCGGCCTACATCTCCGGTGACCTCGGCTACTACCTCGACAAGCGCGAACGCGGCTTCGACCAAAACCTGATCATGCTCGGCGCCGACCACCACGGTTACGTCGGCCGCATGATGGCGATGGTCGAGGCGTTCGGTGACGTGCCCGGCGTCAACCTGCAGATCATGATCGGCCAGATGGTCAACCTGCTGCGCAACGGCGAACCGGTGCGGATGAGCAAGCGGGCCGGCACCATCGTGACCCTCGACGACCTCGTCGACGCCGTCGGCGTGGACGCCGGGCGTTACTCCCTCGTGCGCTCCAGCAGCGACACCCAGCTCGACATCGACCTCGACCTGCTCGGAAAGCGCACCAACGAGAACCCGGTGTTCTACGTGCAGTACGCCCACGCCCGCACCTGCTCGGTGGCCCGCAACGCGGCCGCCGCCGGTGTGGAACGCACGGCGTTCGCGCCCGAGCTGCTCACCCATGAGAGCGAGTCGGCCCTTCTCGGCGTGCTGCAGGAGTACCCGCGGGTCGTGGCCCAGGCCGCGGAACTGCGGGAACCACACCGCATCGCCCGGTACATCGAAGAGGTCGCCGGCTACTACCACCGCTGGTACGACAACTGCCGGGTCATCCCGCTCGGTGACGAGCCGATCACCGACCTGCACCGTACCCGGCTGTGGCTGAACGACGCCACCGGCCAGGTCATCCGCAACGGCCTCGGCCTCCTCGGCGTCGCCGCCCCGGAGCGCATGTAACCGTGGACGCGAGTGCCAGGAGAACACGGCGCCGAGGCCTCGGCGCCCAGATCGTGGTCGGTCTGAGCCTGCTCGGGCTGGTCGCGGCCTTCTTCTTCGTCGACGCCGGGATGCGCGGCTACGCCGAACGCCAGGTGAAGCAGGAGATCGCCTCGAACCTGCCGAAGACGGTGACCGGCGACGTGTCCGTGTCCATCGGCGGGCTGTCGGTGATCTGGCAGTACCTGGCCGGCAGCTTCGACCGGGTCGACCTGAAGTCCTCGGCGCTGAGCGTGGACGGCGTGCCGGCATCCGTGCATGTGGTGGCGACGGATGTCCCGCTCGACCGCTCCCGCCCCGTGGGCGACGTGCGCGGCATCGTCGACCTCGGCCCGGCCGCCCTGAACACCCTGCTGAGTGACTCGCTGCTCAGCGGGGCGGCCGACGCCGGCCTCGAACTCGGGCAGGACGAGGTCAGCTACACCGGCAGCATCGACCTGCTCGGCTTCCCGATCGACTACCGGGCCACGGCCAGCCCGACCGTGGACGCCGGCTCCGTCCTGCTCAGGCCCACCGGCGCCCGCATCACCTCCGGCGCCGGCGGCTTCGACGTCGGCGACCTGCTCTCCCAGGTGATGGGCGAGAAGCCGGTCCGGATCTGCGTGGCCTCGTACCTGCCCGACGGAGTCACCCTGTCCGGTGTCACGGTCACGCCGGAGCGGGCCCGACTCACCCTCCAGTCGAGCAGCCTGACCCTGAACCGCGCATCGCTCACGACCCTCGGCAGCTGCGCGGGCTGAAGTCCCCCATATTGAGGCCTGACAGTTCGGGCCGACCGCCGTACCCTTGGTATACCCGCTGATCGCGTTCCTTGGTCGAGGAGGCATCATGACCCTGCTTCGCATTCAACACCCCGTGCCCGACTACGACCGTTGGAAGCGCGCCTTCGACCTGGATCCCGCCGACCGCAAGGCATCCGGCGTCATCCGCTACACGATCCTGCGGTCCCGGACGGATCCGAAGTTCCTCATGATCGACCTCGAATTCGCCACGCCGCTCGAAGCCGAGAAGCTGCTTCTGAAGATGCGCCGCCTCTGGAGCACCAGTGGGTCCAGCGTGATGAGCGACCCCGAGGCGTGGATCGTCGACATCGTCGAAAGCGTCGAACTCGGCTGATCGCCACACGAAGACACGCGATTCGGCGCGGACCCGGGGCGTTCGCTAGAATCTTGGCAGGTCCCTCGCGTACAGACGCAGGCATCCTTTCACTGGCTTCAGGGACCAACCCGGGTTCGCTCGCCACTCAGTGAGACACCCACTCGACTCTTTCCCGTGAGGTTTTCACCCGTGGCCACCAACCCGCTCGCCCCCGACTGGCTCGGCCTTCCCGACGACGCCAACGCGCTCGCCCGGGGCCTCTGGCCGGCCACCCTCCTGCGTGCCCCCGAGGGCGAACTCGTCATCGGCGGCGTTCCCGCCTCGGCCCTGGCCGCCGAATTCGGCACACCCCTGTATGTGGTCGACGAGACGGATGCCCGCGCTCGCGCGGCCACCCTGCGCGAGGCATTCGAGGCCGAGTTCGCCCGCATCGGCACGACCGTGCACATCTATTACGCCGGCAAGGCGTTCCTCTCCACCGAGGTCGCCCGCTGGATGCTGGCCGAGGGCCTCAACATCGACATCTGCAGCGGCGGGGAACTCGCGGTCGCCCTCGCCGCGGGAACGCCGCCGCACCGCCTCGGCTTCCACGGCAACAACAAGTCCCTGACCGAGATCGACGACGCCTGCCGCCTCGGAGTCGGCACCATCGTGATCGACAGCCCGGTGGAGATCTCCCGGGTCGCCGAGGCCGCCGCCCGGCACGGCGCCCGCCAGACCGTGCGCCTGCGGGTGAACAGCGGTGTGCACGCGCACACGCACGACTTCCTCGCCACCGCGCACGAAGACCAGAAGTTCGGGGTCGCGCTCGAAGACGCGCCCGCACTGGTGGCCCGTATCCGCGCCGAACCGAGCCTGCGCTTCCTGGGTCTGCACTGCCACATCGGCTCGCAGATCTTCGGCGCGGACGGCTTCGCGGAGTCCGCGTCCCGGCTCCTGGCCGTGCACGCCGACCTGCTGGCCGGCGGGCCCGTGCCCGAAATGAACCTGGGCGGCGGCTTCGGCATCGCCTACACCTCCGCCGACACGCCCACCCCGATCCGCGAGCTCGCGGCCCGCCTGGCCGACATTGTCGCCGCGGAGTGCGCGGCCCGCGGCATCCCGGTGCCCGTGGTCGCGTTCGAACCGGGCCGCGCCATCATCGGCCCGGCCGGAGTCACCCTCTACGAGGTCGGCACCACCAAGGCCGTCAACCTGGGCGGCAACACGCGCCTGTACGTCAGCGTGGACGGCGGCATGAGCGACAACGCCCGCCCGGCCCTGTACGGCGCCGACTACACGGTGCGCCTGGCCAATCGTTCCTCGCAGACCGACCCCGTGCTGGTGCGCGTGGCCGGCAAGCACTGCGAGAGCGGTGACATCGTCGTCGACGCCGACTACCTCCCGGGTGACGTGGCCCCCGGCGACCTGGTGATGGTGGCCGCGACCGGCGCCTACTGCTGGTCGCTGTCGAACAACTACAACTTCGTCGGCCGGCCCGCCGTGGTCGCGGTGGCCGGCGGCATCCCACGGATGCTCGTGCGCGGCGAGACCGTCGCCGACCTGCTCGCCCGCGACACGGGGTTCTCACCGGCGGCCGACCCCGCCGACACCCGACCGAAGTCACCGAAGTCACCGAAGTCACCGAAGGAACCCGCCCGATGATCGAATACCGCAATCTGCGCGTCGCCCTCCTCGGTGGCGGTTCCGTCGGCGCCCAGGTGGCCCGGCTGCTGCTCGAGCACGGCGAGGAACTCGCCAACCGGGTGGGTGCGAGCCTGGAGTTGGTCGGCATCCTCGTGCGCGACCTCGACGCCGAACGCACCGTCGACCTGCCGCGCGAGCTCTTCACCACCGACGCCGAGACCCTGATCCTCGGCGCCGACGTCGTGATCGAGTTGATGGGCGGCATCGAGCCGGCCCGCAGCTACATCCTGATGGCGATCAACTCGGGCGCGGATGTCGTCACCGCCAACAAGGCGCTGCTGGCCACGCACGGCCCCGAACTCTTCGCTGCCGCCGCCCAGGTCGGCGCGCAGCTCAACTACGAAGCGGCCGTGGCCGGCGCCATCCCGATCGTTCGCCCGCTGCGCGACAGCCTCGGCGGCGACCAGGTCAACCGCATCCTCGGCATCGTCAACGGCACCACCAACTTCATCCTCGACCGGATGGACGTCGAGGGCGACACCCTCGAGGACGCCCTCCGCCTCGCCACCGAACTCGGCTACGCGGAGGCCGACCCGACCGCCGACATCGAGGGGTTCGACGCGGCGCAGAAGGCGGCCATCCTCGCCAGCCTCGCCTTCCACACGACCGTTCCGCTGGAATCGGTGCACCGCGAGGGCATCACGGCGATCACCCCGGCGCAGATCGAATCGGCTCGGAAGGCCGGCTACGTCGTGAAGCTGCTCGCCATCTGCGAACGCCTGGTCGACCCGGAGACCGGACTGCCCGGCGTCTCCGCCCGGGTCTACCCGGCCATGGTGCACCGCAATCACCCGCTCGCCGCCGTGCACGGCGGCAACAACGCGGTCTTTGTCGAGGCGGAGGCCGCCGGCAGCCTCATGTTCTACGGCGCCGGCGCCGGGGGAGTGGAGACAGCCTCCGCCGTGCTCGGCGACCTGGTGTCCCTGGCCCGGCGGCACATCGCCGGCGGCCCGGGAGTGGCTACCTCCACCCACGCCGACCTGCCCGTGCTCGACATCGGCAGCATCGCCACCCGCTACGCGGTCACCCTGGAGGTCACGGACGAGCCCGGCGTCCTCGCCGCCCTGGCCAGCGTGTTCAGCAACCACGGTGTGTCGCTGGCCCTGGTCGAGCAGTCCATGACGCAGGCCACACCGCGCACCGCGAATCACGCGGCCGTCCCGTCCACGGCTACCCTAGTGATCGGAACGCACGAGGCCAGGGAGTTGGCACTGGCCGCCACCGTGCGCGATCTCGCGGCCCACAAATTCGTCACCAATGTCGCATCCGTTTTGAGAGTTGAAGGAGTCTGATGTCCAGCGAACGAGAGTCCCTGCCGAACACCGCCGTGAAGACGGCTTCACGGCAGTGGCGCGGCGTGCTGCGCGAATACGCCGACCGCCTGAACATCACGGATGCAACGCCGATCATCACGCTCGGCGAGGGTGGCACCCCGCTCATTCCCGCTCCCGCGCTCTCCGCCCGCACGGGTGCGAAGGTCTGGGTCAAGTACGAGGGCATGAACCCGACCGGTTCCTTCAAGGACCGCGGCATGACCATGGCCATTTCCAAGGCCGTGGAGGATGGCGCCAAGGCCGTCATCTGCGCCTCCACCGGCAACACCTCCGCCTCGGCCGCCGCCTACGCGGCCTACGCCGGCATCCAGGCCGTCGTGCTCGTCCCCGAGGGCAAGATCGCCATGGGCAAGCTCAGCCAGGCCATCGCGCACAACGCGCAGCTGCTGCAGGTGCAGGGCAACTTCGACGACTGTCTCGACATCGCCCGCGACCTGTCCGCGAACTACCCCGTGCACCTGGTCAACTCGGTCAACCCCGACCGCATCGAGGGCCAGAAGACGGCGGCCTTCGAGGTCGTCGAGGTGCTGGAAGACGCCCCGGACATCCACATCGTCCCCGTCGGCAACGCCGGCAACTACACCGCGTACACGCGCGGCTACACCGAGGAACTCGAGCGCGGCGCCACCACGAAGCTGCCCCGGATGTTCGGATTCCAGGCTTCCGGCAGCGCCCCGATCGTGCTCGGCCACCGCGTCGACCACCCGGAGACCATCGCCAGCGCCATCCGCATCGGCAACCCCGCATCCTGGGACCTGGCCCTGGCCGCCCGCACCCTGACCGACGGGTACTTCGGCGCGATCAGCGACGAGAAGATCCTCGAGGCCTACCGCATCCTCTCCGCCGAGGTCGGCATCTTCGTCGAGCCCGCCTCCGCGATCAGCGTCGCCGGCCTGCTCGAGCGGGCCGAGGCCGGACTCATCCCCGCCGGCTCGACCGTGGTGCTCACCGTCACCGGCCACGGCCTCAAGGACCCGCAGTGGGCCCTGCGCACGGCGGATGGCTCCGACGTGAAGCCGACCATCGTGCCGGTCGACACCGCCGAAATCGCGAGCGTCCTCGGGCTGGTTCAGAAATGACCATCGCCGAGGCCGTCTCCGGCCGGTCGGCGCTGGCCGGTCGCTCCGTCACGGTGCAGGTCCCGGCCACCACGGCTAACCTCGGCCCGGGTTTCGACACCCTCGGCCTGGCCCTGGCGCACTACGACCACCTCGATGTCAGCGTTCGGGACGAACCCGGCGTCTTCGTCGAGGTGCAGGGCGTGGGCGCGGGAGAGGTGCCGACCGACGAGACCAACCTCGTCGTGCGCGCCATCATCCACACCTTCGCCGCCTACGGCCAGGAGCTTCCGGGCCTGAACCTGGTCGCGCACAACGTCATCCCGCACGGGCGGGGCATGGGCTCCTCGGGCGCCGCCATCGTGTCGGGCATCATGGCCGCCAAGGGCCTGCTCGAGGGCATCGTCGATATCGACGCGGAGGCGCTGCTCGCCCTCGCCACTGAGATGGAAGGCCACCCGGACAACGTCGCGCCGGCGCTCTTCGGCGGTCTCACCATCGCCTGGATGGCCCCGGAGGGACCGCGGCACAAAAAGCTGATGGTGCACCGCGGCGTCAAGCCGCTCGTTTTCGTGCCCGAGCACGCCATGTCCACCGCGCTGGCGCGCAGCCTGCAGCCGGAAACGGTGCCGCACGAGGACGCCGTCTTCAACGTGTCCCGGTCGGCCCTGCTGATCGCCGCGCTGATCCAGAGCCCGGAACTGCTGCTGGCAGCCACCGAGGACAAGCTCCACCAGAGCTACCGCGCCGCCGCGATGCCCGAGACCAGCCGTCTGATCACGCTGCTGCGCGACCACGGCTTCGCCGCCGTCGTCTCCGGCGCCGGTCCGTCGATCCTCGTTCTGGCCAGCGACCCGGGCCAGCGTCTCGTGGCCGCGGATCTGGTCGCCGCCGAGTCGGAGACGCCGTGGCAGGCTCTCATGCTCGCCGTCGACTCCCTGGGCGCGACGGTCACCCGCACCGACGCCTAAAGCCCCGCGCCTCCGTCCCGCACCCCACGTCCAACCTTCGTCCGAGCGCCTTGAACCAATTCGACGGAGATGTTGCTCTAGATAGGCGATTTTCGGGGTTTTGACTCTGATTTGGGCAAAATCTCCGTCGAATTCGTTCCGGGCGGGGAGGCTCGCGGGAGCAGGGGGTGCGGGACGGGGTAGGAGACGCCGGGACACGCCGGAGCTCCGCGTGTCCGCGCGATCTGTCGGTTCTGCTAGAGTCAAGGGGTACCCGATGGACACGCTTAACGCGCGAGTCCCTTCTCCGGTGCATTCCCTGTAACTCACTGCTATCGCATCATCTATGCGTAGCTGTGTGTGTTCACTTCAATCCACATCATTTTGGGATTGGACCACCCGCAGCGCGTGAGACGCTGCAACAGCTTCCCTGGTACGCACGTATGTCGCCAGGGGAAAGGACAATTTTTCGTGACTGACGTCAACCTTCGTACCCTCGGTACGGATTCCTCGCGCCTCTCCACCCTTCGCGTTGCCGAGCTTCAGGCTCTGGCGCTCGAACTGGGCATCCCGGGCGCTTCCAAACTCCGTAAGGGAGAGCTCGTGGACGCTATCACTGCGGAACAGGCTCGGAACACCCCCGCGGCTGAGTTCGCCCCGGACGCCCCAGTGATCTCCGGTCCCCCGGTTTCCTCCGACTCCGCCGGTGCCGCGGGCGATTTCGCCGCGCCGGCCGCCGACGCTGCCGTTGCCACGGCACCGCGCAAGCGGGTCTCCCGCCGCGCCACCACCGCGACCGCGGCACCAGCCGTGGCGCACGTCAACGCTGACGGTGACCTGGGCATCGGCATCATCGTCGCGGACTCCACCACCAAGCGCCGCACCACGGCCCCCACCACGTATGCCGGCCCCTCCGCCGACTCGGTGACGACCGAGCCGACCACCCCGGCCGCCGAAAAGCCCGTTCGCCAGGCCCGCAAGCGCGCCACCTCCGTCACGGTCAAGGCCGCCGCTGCCGCCGAGGCCGCCACGGAGACCGGCGCCGCCGAATCCGCCGCACCTGAGACCGCAGCAGTGGCGACCGGCACGGTGGAGACCGCGGCCTTCCAGCCTGAGGCCGCCGTCGAGGCAGCCCCGGAGACTGCGGCTGAAGCACCCGCCGAAGCCGAAACGGCGACCGGCTCCGGCCGTTCGCGTCGCAGCAGCTCGCGCGGCGGAGCCCGTAACGGGACCGCCCGCAACGCCATCGACGCCCGCAGCAGCATCGACGCCCGCAACACCGCCGATGAGCTCGCCGCCGAGGCTCCGAACGTCATCGAGCAAACCACGCCTGCCGAGCCGGCCGAGGTCGAAAAGGCCGAGGCGACCGAGCAGGTCGAAGAGACCGAGCAGGCCGAACAGCCCCGTCAGGGACGCAACCGCAACCGCAGCCGCGGCGGCGACCGCAACCAGGGCGCCGACCGCAGCCAGGGTGGCGCCGAGCGCGGCGAGGACACCGGACGCCAGCAGAACCAGCGTCAGGCCGGCAACCGCCAGCAGAACCAGGACAATCAGGCCGACCGCGGCCAGGAACGTCAGGCGCAGGGCCAGGACCGTCAGGGACAGGACCGTCAGGACCGACAGGGTCAGGGTCAGGGACAGGACCGTCAGGGTCAGGACCGTCAGGACCGTCAGGGCCAGGACCGTCAGGGTCAGGACCGTCAGGGCCAGGACCGTCAGGGCCAGGACCGTCAGGGTCAGGACCGCAACGTCGGCCAGGACCGCAACGGCCCGGACGACGACCTGAACAGCCGCAGCAACCGCAACCGTTTCCGTGACCGCAAGCGTCGCGGCGTGACCACGGGCGACGACTTCGAGCCGGAGCTGAACGACGACGATGTGCTGATCCCGGTCGCGGGCATCCTCGACGTGCTCGATAACTACGCCTTCGTGCGCACCTCCGGCTACCTGCCGGGGGCCAGCGACGTCTACGTGTCGCTCGGCCAGGTCAAGAAGTACAACCTGCGCAAGGGTGACGCCGTTGTCGGTGCCATCCGCCAGCCGCACGAGGGTGACCAGAGCGGCCGCCAGAAGTACAACGCGATCGTCAAGGTCGACTCCATCAACGGCCTGACCGTCGAGGAAGCCGCCAACCGGGTTGAGTTCCAGAAGCTCACCCCGCTCTACCCGCAGGAGCGCCTGCGGCTCGAGACCGAGCCGGGGAAGCTCACGCAGCGCATCATCGATCTCGTCGCCCCGATCGGAAAGGGCCAGCGCGGCCTGATCGTCGCACCGCCCAAGGCCGGCAAGACCATCGTCATGCAGCAGATCGCCAACGCCATCGCCACGAACAACCCCGAGGTCCACCTCATGGTCGTTCTCGTCGACGAGCGTCCCGAAGAGGTCACCGACATGCAGCGCACGGTGAAGGGTGAGGTCATCGCCTCCACCTTCGACCGCCCCGCGGAGGACCACACCACGGTCGCCGAGCTCGCCATCGAGCGCGCCAAGCGCCTGGTCGAACTGGGCCACGACGTCGTCGTGCTGCTCGACTCGATCACCCGCCTCGGCCGTGCGTACAACCTCACCGCGCCGCCCTCGGGCCGCATCCTCTCCGGCGGTGTCGACGCCTCCGCGCTGTACCCGCCCAAGCGCTTCTTCGGCGCCGCGCGCAACATCGAGAACGGTGGCTCGCTCACCATCCTCGCCTCCGCTCTGGTCGAGACCGGGTCCAAGATGGACGAGGTCATCTTCGAGGAGTTCAAGGGCACCGGCAACATGGAGCTCCGCCTGTCGCGCCAGCTGGCTGACAAGCGCATCTTCCCAGCGGTGGATGTCAACGCATCCGGCACCCGTCGTGAAGAAATGCTGATGAGCACGGATGAAGTCAAGATCACCTGGAAGCTGCGCCGCGCCCTCGCCGGGCTCGAGCAGCAGCAGGCGCTCGAGGTCATCCTCGGTCGCCTCAAGGAGACCACGTCCAACGTCGAGTTCCTGATGCAGGTTCAGAAGTCGATGCCGACCCTCGGCGGGTCAGACAAGGATCACTGATGTTCGAGTCTGTTCTGACTCTGCTGGCTGAGCACGACGAGCTGCAGTCTCAGCTGGCCGATCCGGAGCTGCACGCGAACCCAGCCCGCTCGAAGAAGGTCAACCGCCGCTACGCCGAGCTCAGCCGCATCATCGCGGCGTGGAACGAGTGGAAAGAGATCGGCGACAACCTCGAGGCAGCCCGCGAGCTCGCCGCCGAGGACGCCGACTTCGCCGCGGAGATCCCCGGGTTGACGGAACAGCTGGAAGCCGCAGCCGAAAAGCTGCGGCGTCTGCTGATCCCGCGCGACCCGCTCGATGCCCGTGACGTGATCATGGAGATCAAGATGGGGGAGGGCGGCGCGGAATCCGCACTGTTCGCCGCCGACCTGCTCCGGATGTACCTGCACTATGCGGAATCGAAGCGCTGGAAAACCGAGATCATCGAGCAGACCACGAGCGATCTCGGCGGGATCAAGGACATCCAGCTCGCCATCAAGGGCAACTCGAGCGACCCCGCAGAGGGCGTCTGGGCGCACCTGAAGTACGAGGGCGGCGTGCACCGAGTTCAGCGGGTGCCCGCCACGGAGTCCCAGGGACGCATCCACACCTCCGCCGCCGGCGTGCTCGTCTTCCCCGAGGTCGACGAGCCCGAAGAGGTCGAGATCAACGCGAACGACCTCAAGATCGACGTGTACCGGTCGAGCGGCCCCGGCGGCCAGTCGGTCAACACGACCGACTCCGCCGTGCGCATCACGCACCTTCCGACCGGCATCGTCGTGGCCATGCAGAACGAGAAGAGCCAGCTGCAGAACAAGGAAGCCGGCATGCGCGTTCTGCGTGCCCGCGTTCTCGCCCGGCAGCAGGAAGAGATCGACGCGGCAGCCAGCCTCGTGCGCAAGGGGCAGATCCGCACCATGGACCGGTCCGAGCGCATCCGCACGTACAACTTCCCCGAGAACCGCATCGCGGACCACCGCACGGGCTACAAGGCCTACAACCTGGACACCGTGATGAACGGCGCCCTGGAGGCCGTGATCGATTCCTGCATCACCGCCGACGAGGCCACTCGCCTGGCCGAGATCGGCGACCACGACTAGATCTCAGAATGATTCGCACGAGATCAGAGGCTTTCTGTGGCCCCGTCCCTCCTAGGCTGGAGGGGCAGGCCGGGGAGCTTTCGCATTCTGCCGGCCCAAACCGAGGGCGAGGATGCCGATGGAATCCCTGACGAGTCACACCGACTACGGCGCGGTGGGCCTGAACAAGTCCGGGGTCGACCCCGACCCGATGATCGAGTTCGCCGCGTGGCTGGCGGCCGCCGAGCAGGCGGGGCTCTACGAGCCGAACGCCATGGTGGTCGGCACCGTCGACCCGGACGGCCGGCCGAGCAGTCGCACGGTGCTGCTCAAGGGCCTCGACGGGAGCGGATTCGAATTCGTCAGCAACTACGGTTCCCACAAGGGCCGGGCGCTGGCCGCCAATCCGGGCGTCTCGCTGTTGTTCCCCTGGTTCGCGATGCAGCGCCAGGTGATCGTCTACGGCACGGCCCACCCCACGGATGCCGCCACTAGCGACGCCTACTTCGCGCGCCGACCGCGGGCCGCCCGCATTGCCGCTGTGGCCAGCGACCAGTCGCAGCCGATCGCGAGCCGTGCCCTGCTCGAGGAACAGGTGCGCCGGGTGGAAGCGCGCTACCCGGGCGACACGGACATTCCCCGGCCGGACGACTGGGGCGGCTACCGGGTGACGCCGCACGCGATCGAGTTCTGGCAGGGGCGAACGTCGCGGCTGCACGACCGCCTGCGCTTCACGGCCGCCGCCGCGGGCGGCTGGACCCTGGAGCGGCTGCAGCCCTAGCGGCAGCGTCAGTCGTCGGTGAGCGGCAGTCCCCTCGCGCTCTCGATCGTGTCGGGCCTGGCCGGCTGCACGGTCGCCGGAATTCCGAGGAGCACGGACTTCGCCGGGGCATCCCGCGTCACCACAGCGTTGGCGCCGACGGTGCTCCAGGCGCCGAGCGTGATCGGGCCGAGGATCTTGGCCCCGGCGCCGACCGTCACGCCGTCGTGCAGGGTCGGATGCCGCTTCTCGCCACGGGCCACCCCGTGACGGGATTTTCCACCGAGCGTGACGCCGTGGTAAAGCATGACGTCGTCGCCGATCTCCGACGTTTCACCGATCACCACTCCCATGCCGTGGTCGATGAACAGCCGTCGCCCGATCCGGGCGCCCGGGTGGATTTCGATCCCGGTCAGGAACCGGGTGAACTGGGACAGCAGCCGGGCCGGCAGCCACAGCCCGGCCGTCCAGAGCCGGTGCGCGACCCGATAGGACCAGACCGCGTGCAGGCCGCTGTACGCGAGGAACACCTCGATGTTGCTGCGGGCCGCGGGGTCGTGGGCGCGCGCCATCAGCACGTCTTCCCGGATGCTCGACAAGACTCCCATCGGCTGCTTCCGCCGCCCTCTTCTCGCCTAGTCCAGCAGGTCTTCGTAGAGAACGGTCGAGATATACCGCTCGCCGAAGCTCGGCAGGATTGCCACGATGGTCTTGCCAGAGTTCTCGGGCCGCTTGGCCTGCTCGAGGGCCGCCCAGACCGCGGACCCGCCGGAGATGCCGGAGAGGATGCCTTCGTCGGTCGCGAGGGCACGCGCCGTGGCCAGCGAGTCGGCCAGGGTGACGTCGGTCACCTCGTCGTACACGGTGGTGTCGAGGACCTTCGGCACGAAGTTGGCACCGATGCCCTGGATCTTGTGCGGCCCCGGCTTGCCGCCGGTGAGGATGGGGGAGTCGATCGGTTCGACCCCGACGACCCGAACGGAGGGTTTGCGCTCCTTGAGCAGCTGACCGGTGCCCGTGATGGTGCCGCCGGTGCCGATGCCCGCCACCAGGATGTCCACGGCGCCTTCGGTGTCGTCCCAAATCTCCACGCCCGTGGTCGCGCGGTGGATGGCCGGGTTGGCGGGGTTGTCGAACTGACGGGCGAGGATCGCCCCCGGCGTGCCGGCGGCGATCTCTTCCGCCTTCGTGACGGCGCCGCGCATGCCTTCTCCACCGGGCGTGAGCACGATTTCCGCGCCGTAGGCACGAAGCAGCACGCGGCGCTCCTTGCTCATGGTCTCCGGCATCGCCAGGATCACCCGGTAACCGCGGGCCGCCCCCACCATGGCCAGGGCGATGCCGGTGTTGCCGCTGGTACCCTCGACGATGGTGCCGCCCGGGGCCAGTTCGCCCGACGCCTCGGCGGCGTCGACGATCGCGATGCCGATCCGGTCCTTCACACTGCCCGAGGGGTTGTAGAACTCCAGCTTCACCAGCACGGTCGCGTCCAGGCCGGCGGTGAGCCGGTTCAGTCTGACCAGAGGGGTCCCGCCGACGGCAGCGGTGATATCGGAGTGAATCTTTGCGGGCATCGGTGAGCGCCTTTCGATCGGTTTTCAGGACCTCGCCCAGCCTAGGGCCACGGCATTGGGCGAGCGAGTGCATTACATTCCAAAGAGTGACAACTCCGCCAAGCGACCATTCCATTCCCGCCGCCGTCGACGAAATGCGCGACCTGGCCATCCGTTCACTCTCCGCGGCCGGGATTTCCGACGCCGAGGTGGACGCCGATCTACTGATCGGCCACGTCCTCTCCCAGAGCCGGGGGCAGGTGCAGGCCGCCGGCATCCTGCGCACCAGCCTCAGCGAGACGGATGCCGCGGCCATCCTGGAACTCGTTCACCGCCGCTCTCTGCGCGAGCCGTTGCAGCACATCACCGGCCGTGCCCCGTTCCGCTCCCTCGAACTGAACGTGGGACCCGGAGTGTTCGTGCCTCGGCCCGAGACCGAACAGGTGGCGCAATTCGCCATCGACGCCCTCCGTTCCCTGCCCGACCCGGAACCGATCGGCGTGGACCTGGGCACCGGCAGCGGCGCGATCGCGCTGGCCATGGCGGTCGAGGTGCCCCACGCCCGCGTCTGGGCGGTGGAGAACTCTCCGGATGCGTTCCCGTGGACCACCCGCAACTTCACCGAGGTCGGTGCCGACAACGCCACCCTCGTGTTCGGCGACCTGACCGACGCGCTGGCCGAACTCGACGGAACCGTCGCCGTGGTCATCTCGAACCCGCCGTACATCCCCGCGGACGCCATCCCGCGCGACCCGGAGGTGCGCCTCTTCGACCCGGCCCGCGCGCTGTTCGGCGGCCGGGACGGCCTCGACGTCGTGCGACACGTGTCCCGCACGGCCCTGCGCCTGCTGCGCCCGGGCGGGGTGCTGGTGATCGAGCACGGCGAGTTGCAGGGCGCCGAAATCCGGGCCCTCCTGGCCGCCGACGGCTGGCGTGCCCCCGCCACCCACCGCGACTACACCACCCGCGACCGCGCGACCACCGCCCTGCGACCCTGAGGTCGACGAGGCGGGCTGCCAGCCTCCCGGGAGGTGGCTGCACTAGAATCGGTCGAAATGACACGCATCTATGACTGCTCGGTTGACTCGGAATACGCAGCCGGCATGAGACTCGCACGATCGGCCATCGGCCGTGGTGCGCTCGTCGTCATCCCCACCGACACCGTCTACGGGCTCGCCGCCGACGCCTTCAGCCCGGAGGCCGTGCAACGGCTCCTCGACGCCAAAGGGCGGGACCGCACCTCGCCGCCGCCCGTGCTCATCCCCGGCATCCCCACCCTCGACGCCCTCGCGCAGGACGTCCCTCCGCCCGTACGTGAGCTCGTCGCCGCGTTCTGGCCCGGCGGCCTGACCGTCGTGCTCACCGCCCAGCCGTCTCTGGTCTGGGACCTGGGCGAGACTCGCGGCACGGTTGCACTGCGGATGCCGAGCAACCGGGTCGCCCTCGACCTCCTGGCCGAGACGGGACCCCTGGCCGTGTCATCCGCCAACATGAGCGGCCTTCCCGCCGCCATCGACGCGATCGGCGCCGAAGACATGCTCGGCATCAATGTCGCCGTCTATCTTGACGGGGGAGTCGCGGGCCTCGACTACGAGCCGATCGGCGACCGCGCCGGAGACACCTCGTCGACAATCGTGGATGCCACCGGCTACGGCTCCAACGGAGGCAAGGTGGTCATCGTGCGCAACGGCGTGATCTCGCGGGCGGCGATCGAAGCCGTGATCGGGGACGCCCTTGCCCCGGTCGGGTTCGCGCCCCCCGCCGCTGCTTCGGAGCCCGCCGCCGAGCCCGCCGCCGAAGCGTCCACGGCGCCCGCCGGCGACACCGCACCCGACCCGGCCGCAGACGCGGGCTAATCGATGACCGTCTTCGTTCTGCTGGCCCTCGTCTCGGCCTTGATCACCTTCGGGTTCTCGATCCTCGTGCTCAAACTGAGCCACCGCTACAAGCTGTACCCGAAGATCCGCGAACGCGATGTGCACACCCGGCCCACGCCCCGCCTCGGCGGCATCGCCATCTTCCTCGGCATCGTCGGCGCCTTCGGGGTGTCCTACCTGATCGCCGCCGCATTCGCCCCGCTCCGGCTCATTTTCAGCGACCCGCAGCAGATCCTCGCCATCCTCGGAGCCGCCCTGCTGATCGTCCTGCTCGGCGTGGCCGATGACCTCTGGGACCTCGACTGGATGACCAAGCTGGCCGGCCAGTTCATCGCGGCCGGGCTCGTCGCCTGGCAGGGCGTGCAGGTCCTGTCGCTGCCGATCGGCGGGCTGACCGTCGGGTCGTCCTGGATGTCCATCCTGATCACCGTGATCGTGATTGTGATCGTGATGAACATGATCAACTTCATCGACGGGCTCGACGGCCTGGTCGCGGGGGTCGCCCTGATCGCGAACGGCGTGTTCTTCGTCTACAGCTACCTGCTCGTGCGGGACACGTCTCCGAGCAACTACTTCAACCTGGCCTCCCTGATCGCCGCTATCCTGGTGGGGGCCTGCGTCGGGTTCCTGCCGCTCAACTGGCGTCCGGCGAAACTATTCATGGGCGACGCCGGCGCGCTGCTGGTGGGCCTGCTGATGGCCACCTCCGCGATCGCGATCACCGGTCAGGTCGACCCCACCGCAGTCAACCGGTCCCAGCTGTTCCCCGCCTTCATCCCGATCATCCTGCCGGTCGCGATCCTGATCATCCCGCTGCTCGACTTCGGCCTGGCCGTGTTCCGGCGGGTTCGGGCCGGGAAATCGCCCTTCAGTGCCGACCGCAAACACCTCCACCACCGGCTCCTCGACATGGGGCATTCCCACCTGCATGCCGTGCTCATCTTCTACGGCTGGACGGCGGCCGCATCCGTCGGCTGCCTGCTCTACTTCGTACTGCCCGTGTACTTCGGCCTGCCCACCTGGTACGCCACGATCTTCCTGATCTTCGCACTGCTGGTCTGCACCCTTGTCACGCTGGCTCCGCTCAGCCGGCGCAAGGCCGTGGAGGCCGCCAGTCAGCTTGCGAGCCCGGCCACCCAACCAGTCGAGACCGCCCGATTCGACCCTCTCGATGAGGCGGCGACGACGGCCGAGGAGAACGTATGAGCACCATGGCACCCCGTCCGGCCCAGCCCACTTCGATTCCAGTGTTCCGCCGCATCCTCGTCTACGGCAGCGTCCTCGCCGCCGGCATCGCCGTCGTCGGGGCCGTGGTCGGCGGTCTGGCCGCGGGGGCCGAGGGCGTCGTGAGCGCCCTGATCGGAACCCTGCTGTCGGTGGTCTTCATGGGGATCACGGCCGGCAGCATCCTGGTCGCCAATCGTTTCGCCGGCACCGCCGCGGCCATCGGCGCGTTCTTCGGAATCGTGATGGGAGGCTGGCTGGTCAAGTTCGTCGTCTTCCTGGTGCTGATGGTGCTGCTCAAAGACCAGCCCTGGATCCAGCCGGTCGTGCTGTTCCTCAGCATCATCGCCGGAGTCGTCGGTTCGCTCCTGGTCGATGTTTTCGTGCTGATGAAGAGCCGAATGACGTACGCCAGCGACATCACCCTGCCGACGGCGGCACACGACGACTGAGCGCGGGCTCTCGATTCGGTCTCCCGGCCTTTTCTTGCTAGGGTAATGACCGATTCGTCCCGTGTTGTTTCTGCCTTCTTGCAGAACAATCCGGCCACACATTCGTCATCGCGAGAGCAGAGCTTCTTGCCCCGAAACAGGAGAAAGCGCTGCTAGAAACCGCCGTAAACCTGATGATTCCGTTTGCCACCGATGAGGGTGGCTTCCACGGTCCGACGATTGGTGAATTCTTCCCCGAAGCGATCTTCTTCGCCGGGACGCCATTCGAAATAAATCGCATCATGCTCATCCGCTTCCTGGCAGTCGCCGCGCTGCTGCTAATTTTCTGGATCGGCACGCGCCGCATGAAGGTCATTCCGACCCGCATGCAGAGCGTCGTCGAGATGGGCCTGGACTTCGCCCGGGTCAACATCGCCGAAGACATCCTCGGCAAGAAGGACGGCAAGCGTTTCCTGCCGTTGATCACGACCATTTTCTTCATGGTCCTGTTCCTCAACATCACCGGCCCGATCCCGTTCCTCAACATCGCCGGAAGCTCCGTCATCGGAGTTCCGCTGGTGCTGGCGCTGGTGGCTTACAGCGCCTTCATCTACGCCGGCGTCAAGAAGAACCCGGCGAACTTCTTCCGGAACGCCCTGTTCCCACCCGGAGTTCCGCCGTTCCTCTACATCATCGTGACGCCGATCGAGTTCATCTCGACGTTCCTCATCCGCCCGGTCACTCTGACCCTTCGGCTGCTGATGAACATGATCGTCGGCCACCTGCTCCTGGTGCTGTTCTTCAGTGCGACGCAGTTCTTCTTCTTCACCGCCACCGGCGGGTTCAAGTTGTTCGGTGCGGGCACCCTGGTGTTCGGCTTCGCGTTCACACTCTTCGAAGTGCTGATCGCGCTGCTCCAGGCCTACATTTTTGCCCTGCTCACCGCTGTCTACATCCAGCTCGCGCTGGCTGAGGAGCACTAAACCTCGAATCCGGCATTCGCTGTATTCGTCACTACGGAAGGAACCATACGTTGGACGCAACAACCGTTCTCGCGGCAATCAACGGAAACATCGCGACTGTCGGTTACGGCCTCGCCGCAATCGGCCCGGCAATCGGCGTGGGCATTGTCGTCGGCAAGACCATCGAGGGTGTTGCTCGTCAGCCCGAACTGGCCGGCCAGCTCCAGGTCCTGATGTACATCGGCATCGCCTTCACCGAGGCGCTCGCCTTCATCGGTATCGCCACCTACTTCATCTTCGTTTAGTCCTCTTTTCTCTCTAGTCAGGAGGCACGATGTTTAACGCAGTGATTGCAGCTGCTGCTGAGAAGGCGGAAAATCCGCTTCTCCCCGCGGTCTACGACATAGTCTGGTCCTCGCTCATTTTCGTGGTCATTCTGTTCTTCTTCTGGAAGCTCGTGCTTCCGAGGATGCAGAAGCTTCTCGACGACCGCGCAGAGGCCATCGAGGGCAACATCGCGAAAGCGGACGATGCCCAGCGCAAGGCCGAAGCTGCTCTCGAGCAGTACACGGCCCAGCTTGCTGACGCTCGCGCCGAGGCCGGCCAGATTCGCGAGCACGCTCGCATCGACGGCCAGAAGATCATCAACGAGCACAAGGAACAGGCCCTGGCCGAAGCCGCTCGCGTGACCACCAGCGCCAAGGCTCAGATTGAAGCAGAACGTCAGGCGGCAGTCGTGTCCCTTCGTTCCGAAGTGGGCACCCTGGCCATCGACCTCGCATCCGGTGTCATCGGCGAAAGCCTGACCGACGACGCGAAGGCCACCGCCATCGTCGACCGTTTCCTGGCCGACCTTGAGGCCTCGGAGAAAGCAGCTAAGTAATGGGAAGCGCCACCAGAGAAGCTTTGGCCTCGTCGCGGGCGGCACTGGCTGCCCAGGGCAGCACGGCCGATCTGGCGACGGGCGAGAGCCTGTTGAACGCCGGTCGCGTGATCGGTGACTCCTCGCAGCTCCTGTCCGCTCTGGTCGACCCGGCAGCGGATGCCGCGGCGAAGGCGGCGCTCGTTCGCGCCGTGTTCGCCTCGGCCCTGACCCCCACGGCACTGGAGCTTCTCCAGTCCGTCGCTGCGACTCGCTGGTCGAGTCACAGCGACCTGCTGGCCGGGGTCGAGGACCTCGGGTTGCGTTCGATCGCATCCTCGACCGACGACGGGATCGTCGAGGCCGAGCTGTTCGCCTTCGGCAGCGCCGTCTCGTCCAACGCGGAGCTCGAACTCGCTCTGGCCAGCAAGTTGGGAAAGGCGAGCGCCAAAGTCGGCCTCGTCAACTCCCTGCTGGGCGGCAAGGTCACCGAACAGACGCTGTCGATCGTGCGGCACCTCGTGCAGCAGCCTCGCGGCCGCCGCATCGGCGAGTTGCTGCGCTACGCGGCATCCGTCGTCGCCGACCAGTCAGGGGCCTCGATCGCCACGATCACGTCCGCCGCAACGCTCGCGCCCGAACAGGTGGAGCGCCTCCGCACGAGCCTCACCGCTCGTTACGGTCGTCGGCTCACGCTCAACCAGGTCGTCAACCCGGCTCTGGTCGGGGGAGTCCATGTTCAAATCGGTGACGACGTCATCGATGGCAGCATCGCCACCCGCCTGAAAGACCTCCGAAGCAAGCTCGCTGGCTGAGCGTTCAGCCAGTAACACACACACCTCGGGACGGCAGCGTCCCGTGCACGACAGAACCTGTACATCCGGTACAGAAAAGGGAAGATGATGGCAGAACTAACGATCAGCCCCGATGAGATCCGCGACGCTCTCCAGGACTTCGTCAAGTCCTACGAGCCGAACAAGACCGCAACGACCGAGGTTGGCTACGTCACCACGGCCGGCGACGGGATCGCACACGTCGAAGGCCTTCCCAGCGTGATGGCGAACGAGCTCATCAAATTCGCTGACGGCACCCTGGGCCTGGCCCAGAACCTCGACGAAGACGAGATTGGCGTCGTCGTGCTCGGCGAGTTCACCGGCATCGTCGAGGGCATGGAGGTGCACCGCACTGGTGAGGTTCTCTCCGTACCCGTCGGCGACGGCTACCTCGGCCGTGTCGTCGATCCGCTCGGTGCTCCCATCGACGGCCTCGGCGAGATCAAGACCGAGGGCCGTCGTGCCCTCGAACTCCAGGCTCCCGGCGTCATGCACCGCAAGTCGGTTCACGAGCCGATGCAGACCGGCATCAAGGCGATCGACGCCATGATCCCGATCGGGCGCGGACAGCGTCAGCTGATCATCGGTGACCGCCAGACCGGCAAAACGGCCATCGCGATCGACACGATCATCAACCAGAAGGCCAACTGGGCTTCGGGCGACGTCAACAAGCAAGTTCGTTGCATCTACGTCGCCATCGGCCAGAAGGGTTCCACGATCGCCGCCGTCAAGGGCGCGCTCGAGGACGCCGGCGTGATGGAGTACACGACCATCGTCGCGTCCCCGGCCTCCGACCCCGCCGGCTTCAAGTACCTCGCCCCGTACACCGGTTCGGCCATCGGCCAGCACTGGATGTACGCCGGCAAGCACGTCCTCATCATCTTCGACGACCTGTCCAAGCAGGCCGAGGCCTACCGTGCGGTCTCGCTGCTGCTGCGTCGCCCGCCGGGGCGCGAGGCATACCCGGGCGACGTGTTCTACCTGCACTCCCGTCTGCTCGAGCGTTGCGCGAAGCTCTCCGACGAACTCGGCGCCGGATCGATGACCGGTCTTCCGATCATCGAGACCAAGGCCAACGACGTCTCCGCGTACATCCCGACCAACGTGATCTCGATCACCGACGGCCAGATCTTCCTGCAGTCCGACCTGTTCAACGCCAACCAGCGTCCCGCAGTCGACGTGGGCATCTCGGTCTCGCGAGTCGGCGGTGACGCTCAGGTCAAGTCGATCAAGAAGGTCTCCGGAACTCTCAAGCTCGAACTGGCCCAGTACCGCTCGCTCGAGGCCTTCGCGATGTTCGCGTCCGACCTCGACGCGACCAGCCGTCGCCAGCTGGCCCGTGGCGCCCGTCTGACCGAACTGCTCAAGCAGCCCCAGTACTCGCCGTACCCGGTCGAAGATCAGGTCGTCTCGATCTGGGCCGGCACGAACGGCAAGTTCGACGAGGTTCCGGTCGAGGACGTTCTGCGTTTCGAGCGCGGGCTGCTCGACCACCTGGGTCGCACCACCGAGGTCCTCAAGACGCTGCGCGAGACGAACATCCTCGATGACGCCACCGTCGCGACGCTCGAACTCGAGGTCGACAAGTTCAAGCAGGGCTTCCAGACCGGCGAGGGCAAGCCACTCGCCTCGGTCGGCAAGGAAGAATTCACGGCCATCGCCGTCGAAGACGTGAATCAGGAAAAGATCGTCAAGCACCGACGCTAAGCGCCCCGGTCGCGTTCCCCACCGGGTCTGAACGAACAAAACTCGTTCGGACCAGGGGGAGCGCGGCCAGGCTCGCACGGCCACCGCACCACCCCACCCACTGACAAGGAAGCACAGGAGACACATGGGAGCGCAACTTCGGGTCTACCGGCAGAAGATCAAGTCTGCCCAGACGACTAAGAAGATCACTCGGGCCATGGAGTTGATCTCTGCCTCGCGCATTCAGAAGGCCAAGGCCCGCGTCGCGGCGTCGACACCGTTCGCCCGCGCGATCACGCAGGCGGTCTCCGCCGTCGCGACGTACTCGAATGTCGCTCACGTGCTCACGACCGAGCCGGAGAAGATCGAACGCGCAGCGGTCGTCATCTTCGCGTCCGACCGTGGCCTCGCCGGGGCGTTCAGCTCCCAGGTGCTGCGTGAAGCCGAGTCGCTGAGCGAACTGCTCCGTGGCCAGGGCAAGGACATCGTCTACTTCCTCGTCGGACGCAAGGCGGTCGCGTACTTCAGCTTCCGTCGTCGCCCGTCGGAACAGGTCTGGACAGGTTCGACCGACCAGCCCGACTACGAGACGGCGCGCGAGATCAGCGACGCGCTCCTCGAGGCCTTCCTCCGGGAAGCGGACGACGGCGGCGTGGACGAGATCCACGTGGTGTTCAACCGTTTCGTGAGCATGGTCACCCAGGTTCCCCAGGTTGTTCGGCTCCTTCCGCTCGAGGTCGTCGAGGGCGTCGAGGAACCCGGTGAAAACCAGGTTCTCCCGCTCTACGAGTTCGAGCCGGACGTTGAAACGGTGCTGGACTCGCTCCTGCCCGTCTACATCGAGAGCCGCATCTTCAACTCCATGCTGCAGTCCGCTGCAGCCGAGCACGCCGCGCGTCAGAAGGCCATGCAGTCGGCCTCCGACAACGCGGACAAGTTGATCAAGGACTTCACCCGGCTGTCCAACAACGCCCGGCAGACCGAGATCACCTCGCAGATTTCCGAGATCGTGGGTGGAGCCGACGCGCTCTCATCCGCCAAGAACTAAAACCAGAGAAGAGAGAGCAATGACTGACACCATATCCGCGCCAGTCCACGCACCGGTGGATTCCGTCGCCGTTGGCCGGATCGCCCGCGTCACGGGCCCGGTCGTCGACATCGAGTTCCCGCACGACTCGATCCCGGGCATGTACAACGCACTGAAGACGACCATCGTCATCGATGATGTGACCACCGTCATCACGCTCGAGGTCGCCCAGCACCTCGGCGACGACCTCATCCGCGCGATCGCGCTCAACCCGACCGATGGTCTGGTCCGTGGCCAGGAGGTCCGGGACACCGGTTCCCCCATCACTGTCCCGGTCGGCGACGTCACCAAGGGCCGCGTCTTCAACGCCATTGGCGAGGTGCTCAATGCGGAGCCCGGCGAAAAGATCGAAATCACCGAGCGCTGGCCCATCCACCGCAAGCCGCCGCCCTTCGACCAGCTGGAGT
This sequence comes from Cryobacterium sp. TMT2-10, assembly GCF_004403075.1. Classification (NCBI taxonomy): domain Bacteria; kingdom Bacillati; phylum Actinomycetota; class Actinomycetes; order Micrococcales; family Microbacteriaceae; genus Cryobacterium; species Cryobacterium sp. TMT2-10. Next base: position 48,631 of record NZ_SOGW01000109.1, read on the forward strand.
CCAAGACCCAGCTGTTCGAGACCGGCATCAAGGTCATCGACCTTCTCACGCCGTACGTTCTCGGTGGCAAGATCGGACTCTTCGGTGGAGCCGGCGTCGGCAAGACCGTCCTGATCCAGGAAATGATCCAGCGCGTCGCGCAGGACCACGGTGGAGTGTCCGTGTTCGCCGGTGTCGGGGAGCGCACCCGTGAGGGCAACGACCTGATCCACGAGATGGAAGAGGCTGGCGTCTTCGACAAGACCGCCCTCGTATTCGGCCAGATGGACGAGCCGCCGGGAACGCGTCTGCGCGTCGCCCTGTCGGCCCTGACCATGGCGGAGTACTTCCGTGACGTGGCCAAGCAGGACGTGTTGCTCTTCATTGACAACATCTTCCGCTTCACCCAGGCCGGTTCCGAGGTGTCGACCCTTCTGGGCCGCATGCCGAGCGCCGTAGGTTACCAGCCGACCCTGGCAGACGAGATGGGCATCCTCCAGGAGCGCATCACGTCGACCCGTGGCCACTCGATCACGTCGCTGCAGGCCATCTACGTTCCTGCCGACGACTACACCGACCCGGCGCCGGCGACGACCTTCGCCCACCTCGACGCCACCACCGAGCTGTCGCGCGAAATCGCGTCGAAGGGGCTCTACCCGGCCGTCGACCCGCTCACCTCGACCAGCCGCATCCTCGACCCCCGCTACCTGGGCGCCGACCACTACACCACGGCCGTGCGCGTCAAGGCGATCCTGCAGAAGAACAAGGAACTCCAGGAGATCATCGCGATCCTGGGTGTTGACGAACTCTCCGAGGAAGACAAGGTCACCGTCTCCCGCGCGCGCCGCATCCAGCAGTTCCTGTCGCAGAACACCTACATGGCCAAGAAGTTCACGGGTGTCGAGGGCTCCACGGTGCCGCTCAAGGACACCATCGAGTCCTTCACCGCCATCGCCAACGGCGACTTCGACCACGTGGCCGAACAGGCCTTCTTCAACGTCGGTGGCATCGCCGACGTCGAAGAGAAGTGGGCGAAGATCCAGAAAGAGAACGACTAGTCATGGCCGGGACCCCGCTCACGGTCAGTGTCGTCGCGGCCGACCACGAGGTCTGGTCCGGCGAGGCCAGCATGGTGGTCGCCCGCACCGTGGAGGGCCAGATCGGTATCCTTCCCGGGCACGAGCCCATGCTGGCGATCCTTGCCAGTGGCGAGGTTCGGGTGACCCTGAGCGGCGGTGAGAAAGTCGTCGCCGAGGCGGCGGACGGCTTCCTGTCGGTCGCCAACAACGTGGTCACGATCGTCGCACGCAAGGCAGAGCTCGTTTAGTTCGCTTGCTGATCCTGCTGCCGCCGTCCGAGACAAAACGTCTCGGTGGCATCGAAGTACCGCTTGACCTGCAGTCCCTCCAGTACCCGTCGCTTGCATCCAAGCGGCGGGTACTTGTGCGTTCGCTCCGCTCGCTCGCCCGGCATCCGGATGAGATGATGGCGGCCTTGAAGCTGGGCCGCACCCAGTCCGCCGAGGTCGGACGGAATCTGGCGCTGTCATCGTCACCGACCATGCCGGTGCTGGACCGCTACACCGGGGTGCTTTACGACGCCCTCGACGCCGGCACCCTGTCGCCGGCCGACCGCGACTGGGCCCGGCACCACGTGCTGGTGCACTCCGCACTGTTCGGGCCGGTCGGCGCGCTGGACCTCATTCCGGCCTACCGCCTCTCGTGCAGCTCGAAGCTGCCCGAGATCGCCCTGAAGAAGCACTGGGCGGAGTCAATCGCGCGTGTGCTGGCCGAGTCTGAGGGGCTCCTGCTCGACTTCCGCTCCGCGGGCTATGTCGCGCTCGGGCCCGCGCCGGTGCGTCCCGGCTCCGTCTATCTCCGCGTCCTCGCCGAGACTGCGGACGGCCGCACGCGCGCCCTGAACCACTTCAACAAGCAGGCGAAGGGCCGCTTCACCCGGGCCCTCGTGCAGCACGGCGAGTCCTTCACGACGCTCGACGCGTTGCTCGGGTGGGCGGCCGGGGCGGGCTTTGTTCTGCGCCCCGGATCGGTCGGGGAACTCGACCTGGTCGTCGACCAGTCGATTGCCGCCGCCACGGTCTGAAAGCGGCCCCACCGACGGGCATTCCGGCCCTAGGCTGTGACCGTGCCCACACCACCTATGAACGTCACCGTCACCGGCGCCGGCGGCCAAATCGGCTACACCCTGGTCTTTCGGATTGCGTCAGGCGCCCTGCTCGGCCCGACCACACCGATCAACCTCACCCTGCTCGAGATCCCCGGGGGACGCGCCGCCGCGGAGGGCACAGCCCTCGAGCTGCAGGACTGCGCGTTCCCGCTGCTGCGGTCGGTCACCGTCACGGAAGACCCGGTCCGCGCCTTCGACGGGGTCAGCATCGCGCTGCTGGTCGGTTCCCGGCCCCGGGCCGTCGGCATGGAGCGGGTGGCTCTGCTCGAGAGCAACGGTCGCATCTTCGGGCCGCAGGGGCTCGCGCTCAACGAGGGCGCGGCATCCGATGTGCGCGTCCTGGTCGTGGGCAACCCCGTGAACACCAATGCCCTCGTTGCCAGCGCTTTCGCTCCGGACATTCCGGCGGAACGCTTCACGGCCATGACCCGGCTGGACCACAACCGCGGGCTCGGCCAGTTGGCCGCCCGGCTGGGCGTGCCCGTTCCCGAGATCGACGGACTCACCGTGTGGGGGAACCACTCCGCCAGCCAGTACCCGGATGTCTCCCACGCGACCGCGGGCGGGCGCCCGGTGTCCGGCCTCGTGGACGAGGCGTGGCTGACCGGGGAGTTCATTCCCCGGGTCGCCAACCGCGGTTACGAGATCATCCAGGCACGCGGCGCGTCGTCCGCGGCGTCCGCGGCCAGTGCGGCCATCGACCACGTCTACGACTGGGTCAACGGGACCGGCGACCGATGGACCTCCGCGGGCGTCGTGTCGGACGGCTCCTACGGCGTGCCGGAGGGTCTGGTCTGTTCATTCCCGGTGCGCGGCGTGGACGGGCGATACGAGATCGTGCCGAACCTCTCGATCGACGCCTTCTCGCGCGCCCGGATCGACAACTCGGTCGCCGAGCTGCTTGAAGAGCGCGCCGCGGTTCTGTCTCTCGGCCTGCTGCCCTGACCTCCGGTCGGACCTCCAGCCGATCCTCTGGTCGGCGCCTCCAGCCGGTCCTCTAGTCGGCGGAGGCGCGGTGGCAGCCCTGCACGTGATCGTCGACGAGGCCCGCGGACTGCATCAGCGCGTACATCGTGGTGGGGCCGACGAACCGGTAACCGCGGGCGCGCAGCTCGCGGCTGAGCGCCGTCGATTCCGGGGTGATGGCCGGGATCTCGCTGAGCGTTACCAGCCGGGAGCTGCGGCCTGGCGGTGCGAAGCTCCAGATCAGCGCGGCCAGGCTGTGACCGAGGTCCCGGGTGACCCGGGCGTTGCCGATGGTCGCCTCGATCTTCCCGCGGTGGCGGATGATGCTGGGATCGGCCACGAGACGGGCGACGTCTGATTCGTCCATGACGGCGACCCGGTCCACCTCGAAGCCGTGAAACGCGGCCCGGAAGGCGGGGCGTCGCCGCAGGATCGTGATCCACGACAAGCCCGCCTGGAAGCCCTCGAGGCACAGCTTCTCGAACAGCGCCCGGTCGTCCCGAAGCGGACGTCCCCACTCTTCATCGTGGTATCGCCGGTATTCGGCGTCGTCGCCCACCCAGCCGCAGCGGGCGAGCCCGTCCGCGCCCACCCGGAGCGAACCGGTCGCGTCGGTCACGACCGGTGCTCGATGCCTTCGTGATCGAGCAGCCAGACCTTGGTGGGGATGCCGCTGCCTCCGCTGTACCCGGTGATGCGCCCGTCAGCGGCCAACACCCGGTGACAACCGACCAGGATGGGCACGGGATTCGCACCGATGGCGCCGCCGACGGCCCGACCTGAGCCCGGCTTTTCCAGCGACCTCGCCACTTCTCCGTACGAGGTGACGTCGCCGAAGCCCAGTGCGGCCAGGCGCGCCCAGACATCCTTCTGGAACGCAGTGCCCTGCCGCGGCCGGACGGGCACGTCGAAGCTGGTGCGGGTTCCGGCGAAGTACTCCGTCAGCTCCCGGGCGGCCTGGGCGAGCAGGGGGGAGGGGGCCTCTGCCGACGCCTCCAGGGGCAGATGCCCGTCGCGCTCGATCGAGAGCGACAGGATGCTCTCACCGTCGCTGGTCAGTTCCAGCCGCCCAATGGGGCTGGGCAGCCGGATCAAAGACGTTTCGATGCTGATCATGACTCGACTGTAGTCGGCGCCGCAGCGGGACTCTGGCGGCTTTCGGACCTGAGGGGAACTGGCACCGTCGCCCACTGGGGAGGAGGCTTCGGCCATGGCCACCCGACCGGACCAGGCCCCCGGCTCAGGCCAGCGGTAGGTGCGGGTAGTCGGCGGAGCGGTTCTGGAAGGCCAGGATGCTGGGATTCTGGATGACCCCGTTCCTGATCTCGATCGCCCGGCGCAGGGTCTCGTCGGCACCCCAGGCGTTCTCGCCCCTCAGCACGTCCTCGAGGTAGGGGAGGAGTGCCGCACTGATCTCCCAGGTGGCGGAGTCCCACAGATAGGAGGGACTGTGGTCGACCGCGTAGTACGTGACGTTGTCGCCGACGGTGAAGACCGGGTTGGCGAACGTGGTCGGCCGGGCCCAGGCGAACCCCATGCCGGCATCGCACGACACGTCGACGACGAGGGTTCCCGGGGCGAGCAGCGCGAGGTCCGCATCCCGCAGGAAGGTGAGCGGCTGGTTGGGGTCCTGCAGCACGCAGTTCACGATCACGTCGTGGCCGGCCAGGAAGTCGGGCAGCGGCATCCGTTTGCCCTCGACCAGAACGGAGTCGACCGAACCGGCGGCGACACCACCGGAGTCGCCGGCGCCATCCTCGCGCACGAGCGGCACGATCCGGGCGGCGTCGAACACCGACCCCGGCGCGATGGCGCGCGGGGTGACCAGGCTGACGTCGGTGACTCCGTGGGCCCCCAGGGCCGTCACGGCTCCGCGGGCGGTGGACCCGGATCCGATCACGGCCGCGCGCAGCGGGCGGCCGTACACGCCGGTCGAGCCAACGAGCGACAGGGCGTGCACCACCGAGGCGTAACCGGCGAGCTCGTTGTTCTTCTGCAGGATGTGCCGTTTGAAGTCGCCGTCCGCGGTCCACTCGTTCATCGCCTCGAAGGCGATCAGGGTGAGTTTCTTGTCGATGGCGAGCTGGGTGAGGGCCGGGTCCTGCACGCAGTGCGGCCAGCCCCAGAGGATCTGCCCCTCCCGCAGCTGGCCGATATCCGCGAGCAGCGGCTTGGCCAGCAGGATGACGTCACACTCCGCGATCAGCTGCTCGCGGGGGAGCAGGCCGCCCACCAGCGGCGCGAGCCGTTCGTCGGGCATGCCGAACTGTTCCCCGTAGCCCTGCTCCAGATAGATGCGGCCGCGCACGTCGGCATCAATCTGGTCGAGGTGAAGCGGATGCAGCGGAAGGCGACGTTCGTCCACCTTGCCGGAACGGGACATGACGCCAATGGAGAGCCGGTTCATCTGATGCCTTTCGGGTCACGACCTGTTTAGCACAGCGCTGTGAGCCTAATGTGGGGGCATGGCGCAGATCGACTACCGCAGGCTGGGCGATTCGGGACTGATGGTCTCCACGATCGGCCTCGGCTGCAACAATTTCGGTCGTGCGGGCACGGCCACCCAAAGCCAGGCGGGCACCTCCGCCGTCATCGATACGGCGGTCGACGCCGGGATCACCCTGTTCGACACGGCGGACATCTACGGCGCGGAACGGGGCCTCAGCGAAACCCTGATGGGCCACGCTCTGCAGGGCAAGCGGGACCGGATCGTGCTGGCGTCCAAGTTCGGCATGGACATGAACGGCCGGAACGGGCCGGACTGGGATGCGCGCGGCTCGCGCCGGTACATCCGCCTGGCCGTCGAGGCCTCGCTCCGGCGGCTGCAGACCGACTGGATCGACCTGTACCAGCTGCACACGCCCGACCCGAACACGCCGATCGAGGAGACGCTGCAGACGCTGGACGACCTGATCCGGGAGGGCAAGGTGCGCTACATCGGCCACTCCAACCTGGCCGGCTGGCAGATCGCGGAGGCCGAGTTCACGGCTCGGCTGCACGGGCATCCGCGGTTCATCTCCGCGCAGAACGAGTACAGCCTGCTCGTGCGCGACGCGGAGGAGGAGGTGCTGCCGGCCGTCAACGCCTACGGCCTGGGGTTCCTGCCGTTCTTCCCGCTCTACAACGGCCTGTTCACGGGCAAGTTCTCGCGTGCCGGGGGCCCGGCCGACAGTCGGATCATGATGTTCAGACCCCATCTGGCCGAGACGGCCCCCTGGGACGTGATCGAGAAGTACGAGGCGTTCTGCGACGAACACGGCGTGACCATGCTCGCGGCCACGTTCGCCTGGCTCCTGGCCCAGCCGGGGCTCACCAGCGTCATCGCCGGCGCCACGCGGCCGGAGCAGGTCGTGCAGAACACCCTCGAAGCGAACGAGTGGCAGCCGACGCCCGAGGACGTCGCCTGGATCTCCGACCTGTTCGCGTGAGTTCACGCGGGGCCGGCCGCCGCGGATGGGCCCAGGGGGGCCGGCTTCCGCACGGGTTAGGCTTACGGGATGCTCGGCGGGAGTAGCCGGTCGCCCGGGGCGAATCATCCTCCGGCAGGTGGCTATCGTCGCTTGAGTGTTCGAGCGCACGCTCACCCTCGTGCCGACAGTGAGGCTCCACCCGTGACGATGCAGACCACCCGGCGGCCGCGCGTGAAGCGCCCCGCCGCCCAGCTCAACACCGTGCAACTGGCCCGAGGGTTCGCGGCGCTCGCCGTGGTGGCCTACCATCCGCAGTCGACCGAGGTGAAGTACTTCTCGGGCACGAACATCCTGCCGGAATTCCTCGGCCGAGGGCTGTCCGGCGTCGACCTCTTCTTCGTGATCAGCGGTTTCGTCATGGTCCTGACCACCCGCGGCAAGCACGGAACGCCCCGCCAGGTAGGCAAATTCGTGTGGAACCGGTTCTTCCGCATCTACCCCACCTACTGGGTCTACAGCCTGGCGCTGCTGCCCGTGCTGCCCGTGCTGTTCCTGGCCCCCGCGTTCATCAACTCGTCCCAGGGCGGTCAGATCGACATTCTCTCGTCCTTCCTGCTGCTGCCGACCGAGATCCTGCCGCTGCTCCTCGTGGCTTGGACGCTGACGATCGAGGTGTGGTTCTACGTCGTGTTCGCGGTGGTCCTGTTCCTGCCGGAGCGGATGCTGGTGCCCGCCCTCGCGGTCTGGTTCGCCCTGCTGGTGATCGTGAACTGGGCCGGCCCCATCTCGGCGAACCCGTACCTCGAACTCCCGACCAACGCCATGGCCATCGAGTTCATCCTCGGCGGGGTCGCCGCGCTGCTGTTCCGGCACGTCAACCGGGTCGTCGCCGCCGTGCTGGCCGTCACCGGCATCGTCGTGCTGCTCTCCTTCGGCGCCACCACTCCTGCGGACCTCTACGCGGGTCCCGGCCTCGACCGCCCACTCACCCTCGGCGTCGGGTTCGCCCTGCTGCTCCTGGCGGCAACGGCCCTCGAGCACCGTCGCGGAATCGGCGCCCTGTCCCGGCTCACGGTTCTCGGCGACATGTTTTACTCCGTCTACCTCTGCCACGTGCTCGTCCTCGCTGTGACGGGTCGCGTCTGGCTGACCATCGCCGGCTCGTTCGCCGCCAACCCGATCATGGTCGCCGGCTGGTGGGTCGTCACCCTCGCGGCCGTGCTCACGGTGGGCTACCTGAGCTACCGCCTGATCGAGCGCCCGGTGATGACCGTGGCGCATCGCTGGCGGGCAGCCGTGTTCCACGAGAAGGACACCGGAAGCCCGGCGGGCGCCACATCCCTCCTTGTGAGTGAGCGCTCACTCAGTTAGTCTGAACGGATGACGCGGAAGCCGGCCCGAGCCAGGTCGCTGTCGGTCGAGGACCGGCAGTCGATGATCATCGACGCCGTCACCCCGCTGCTGATCGAACACGGCCAGGGCGTCACGACCCGGCAGATCGCCGAGTGCGCCGGCATCGCCGAGGGCACCATCTTCCGGGCTTTCGACAGCAAGGACGAACTGATCCGGGCCGTCGTGGCCCGGCAACTCGATCCGGAGCCGCTCCGGGTGCAGCTGGCCGCGGTGGACCTCGCCCTCCCGCTCGAGGAACGGGTGGGCGCCATCGTGGGGCTCCTCCGTGCGCGCTTCGCCCGGGTCTTCACGATCCTGAACATGGCCGGATCGATGGGCAGGCCCCACACCCATGAGGCCGCGCACGAGTTCACCGAGATGCTCGCCCACCTGCTCGCCCCGGACTTCGCGCGCCTGAGCGTGCCGCCGATCCGGGCGGCGCAGATCATCCGGATGGTCGCGCTCGCGGCATCCGTGCCCCAGATCCGGTCCGGTGCCGCCTTCGACGACGACGAGCTGACCGCCCTCATCCTCTACGGCATTGCCGGTGCACCCGCCCGGCCGATCGCCACCCCCTAGGAGAACCGATGTTGTGGAAATTGCTTGTGAAGTACCTGCGGCCCTACTGGCGGCTGCTGGCGGCCGTCGTGTTCTTCCAGCTCGTTCAGTCGATCGCGTCGCTCTATCTGCCCACCCTCAATGCCGACATCATCGACGAGGGCGTGGCCAAGGGCGACACCGGGTACATCCTGCAGACCGGCGGCCTGATGCTGGCGATCACGCTCCTGCAGATCCTCGCGGCAATCACGGCGGTCTACTTCGGGGCCAAGGCGGCCATGGCGCTGGGGCGTGACCTGCGCGGTGCCGTCTTCACCCGGGTCGGTGAATTCTCCGAGCAGGAGGTCACCCGGTTCGGAGCGCCCTCGCTGATAACCCGGTCGACCAATGACGTGCAACAGGTTCAGATGCTCGTCCTGATGACCTCCACCCTGATGGTGTCCGCGCCGATCCTCTCGATCGGCGGCGTGATCATGGCCATCCGGCAGGACGTCCAGCTGTCCTGGCTGATCGCCGTCAGCGTGCCCGTGCTCCTGATCGGGGTCGGGCTGATCATCGTGCGGATGGTTCCGCTGTTCCGGCTGATGCAGACCAGGATCGACACCGTCAACCGGGTGCTGCGGGAGCAGCTCACGGGCATCCGGGTGATCCGGGCCTTCGTTCGCGAGGACGTCGAGTCGGCACGCTTCGGCCGGGCCAACGAAGACGTCACGGACACTGCCCTCCGCGCCGGCCGACTGATGGCCCTGATGTTCCCCGTCGTCATGCTCGTGCTCAACGTCTCGAGTGTCGCAGTGATCTGGTTCGGCGCGTTCCGGATCCAGGACGGATCCATGCAGGTGGGCACCCTGATCGCATTCCTCAGCTACCTGATGCAGATCCTGATGGCCGTGATGATGGCCACGTTCATGGCCGTGATGATCCCCCGAGCGACCGTCTCCGCGGACCGGATCGGCGAGGTGCTCGACACCCCGTCGAGCGTGCGACCGCCAGCGCACCCGGTCAATGAGACCGTCGGGCAGGGCGAACTCGAGCTGCTGGACGTCGGTTTCGCCTACCCGGGCGCCGAGCAGCCGGTGCTGCGCAACGTGAGTTTCCTCGTGCACTCCGGGGAGACGACGGCCATCATCGGCAGCACGGGCTCGGGCAAGACCACCCTGGTGAATCTGCTGCCCCGGCTCTTCGACGCCACCAGCGGCAAGGTACTCGTGGACGGCGTGGACGTGCGCGAACTCAAACCGGACCTGCTGTGGGGGCACATCGGCCTCGTGCCGCAGAAACCGTACCTGTTCTCCGGCACCGTGCGCAGCAACCTGCTCTACGGCAAACCGGATGCGACGGAGGAGGAACTCTGGCGGGCGCTGACGATCGCGCAGGCGAAAGACTTCGTGCAGGAGATGGAGGACGGCCTCGACGCCCCGATCTCACAGGGCGGAACGAACGTGTCCGGCGGCCAGCGGCAGCGCCTCGCAATCGCGCGGGCCCTGGTCAAACGGCCGGAACTGTACATCTTCGACGACTCGTTCTCCTCGCTCGACCTGGCGACGGATGCGCGCCTGCGGGCGGCGCTGCGCACGGGCGCCGACGGCGCCACGATGGTGATCGTCGCCCAGCGGGTGTCGACGATCATCGACGCGGACCAGATCCTCGTGCTGGAGGGCGGCCGCATCGTCGGCCGCGGAACCCACGAGCAACTGCTCGAATCGAACCAGACCTACCAGGAAATCGTGTCATCGCAGCTCACCGCGGAGGAAGCAGCATGAGCGAATCAACCGCGGCGAAGACCCCGCCCCGTCCGCCCATGCGCGGCCCGGGACACGGCGGCGGCCCGTTCGGCGGGATGAACGTTCCAGCCGAGAAGGCGATGAACTTCGGCCCGTCGGCCAGGCGGCTGCTGGGCAAGTTGCGCCCCGAACGGCTGTGGCTCATGCTGGTGCTGTTCCTCGCGATCGCAAGTGTCACCTTCTCGGTGATCGGCCCGAGGCTGCTCGGCGAGGGCACGAACCTCATCTTCGCCGGCGTCGTCTCCAAGGGCCTGCCCGCCGGTGTGAGCCAGGCTGACGTGATCAACCAGCTGCGCGCATCCGGTGAAACGGGCAAAGCCGACCTGCTCAGCGGGATGACCCTGACTCCGGGCCTGGGGATCGACTTCGCGATGCTGTCCACCGTGCTGCTCTGGGCGATGGTGCTGTACGTGCTGTCCTCCGTCTTCAGCTACGTACAGGCGTACGTGCTGAACGGGGTCGTGCAGCGCACGGTGTTCCGCCTGCGCAGCGAGATCGAGGCGAAGATCAACCGGCTGCCGCTGCGGTACTACGACACCGTGCAGCGCGGCGAACTGCTCAGCCGGGTCACCAATGACGTGGACAACGTCTCGCAGAGCCTGCAGCAGTCGCTGAGCCAGGCGGTCACCTCACTGCTCACGGTCGTCGGCGTGATCGTGATGATGTTCCTGCTCTCGCCCCTGCTGGCCGTGATCGCCCTGGTCACCGTGCCGTTGACGCTGGTCACCACCGTGCTGATCGCGAAGCGCTCGCAGAAACTCTTCGTCGACCAGTGGACGCACACCGGCGAACTGAACGGTCAGATCGAGGAGACCTTCACCGGGCACGCCCTGGTCAAGGTGTTCGGTCGTCAGAAGGAGGTCGAAGAACGTTTCCGGGCCAAGAACGACGAACTGTACCAGGCCAGCTTCGGCGCCCAGTTCGTCAGCGGCCTGATCATGCCCGCGATGACGTTCATCGGCAACCTGGTCTACGTGGCCATCGCCGTCGCCGGCGGCCTCCAGGTGGCGTCCGGCGCGATGCAGCTCGGCGACGTGCAGGCGTTCATCCAGTACTCCCGGCAGTTCACCCAGCCGCTCGCCCAGCTCGGATCGATGGCGAACCTCCTGCAGTCCGGGGTCGCCTCCGCCGAGCGGGTGTTCGCCCTCCTCGACGCGGAGGAGCAGAGCCCGGACCCGGAGCCGGCGACGAGCCCCGAGGTCGTGCACGGACGGTTGACCTTCGAGGACGTCTCCTTCCGCTACACCCCCGACAAACCGCTGATCGAGAACCTCAGCCTGGTGGCCGAGCCCGGCCAGACCGTCGCCATCGTGGGTCCGACCGGGGCCGGAAAGACCACTCTGGTCAACCTGATGATGCGCTTCTACGAGCTCGACGCCGGCCGGATCACGCTCGACGGTGTGGACGTCAGCGGGATGACCCGGGACGACCTGCGAGGCCGGATGGGCATGGTGCTGCAGGACACCTGGCTTTTCGGCGGCACCATCCGCGACAACATCGCCTACGGCCGACCGGATGCCTCGGAGGAGGAGATCCTCGCGGCGGCGCGCGCCACCTACGTGGACCGGTTCGTGCACACGCTGCCGGACGGTTACGACACGGTCCTCGACGACGAGGGCGGCAACGTCAGCGCCGGCGAGAAGCAGCTGCTCACCATCGCCCGCGCCTTCCTCGCGAAGCCGAGCGTGCTGATCCTCGACGAGGCGACCAGCTCCGTCGACACCCGCACCGAGGTGCTCGTGCAGAAGGCGATGAGCGCCCTGCGCGCCGACCGCACCAGCTTCGTGATCGCGCACCGCCTCTCCACGATTCGGGACGCCGACCTGATCCTGGTGATGGAGGCCGGCCGGATCGTCGAACTGGGCACGCACGATGAGCTCCTCGCCGCCGGCGGCGCCTACCACGCCCTCTACAACGCGCAGTTCGCCGCGGCGGTGACCGACGAGGCCTAGCCCCCGTCTCCGGTCGGCCCCGAACCAATTCGACGGAGATTTTGCTGCAAATCGGCCGTTCCGGCGGGTTTGAGGCCGTTTCGGGCAAAATCTCCGTCGAATTCGACAGGGGCGCGGGGCTACCGCGGACACCGCCTGGGCCACAGACGGGCGGCCGGCGACGGGTGGCCGGCGGCGGCGGCGGACCAGCCGGACCGTCCGGCGGGTACTGTGGTGTCGCGGTCCGGAACGGAACGGAACGGAACGGGCACCGGTGCGCGCCGAGACGGGGTCAGTCCGCACCGCGGTGCATTTTCGAGAGGACACGTCGTGACACGGTTTCCCAGCTCGGTCTACCGGCACGGTCAGGAGCCTGACCCCCGGTTCAGCCTGGCGAACGAGCGCACCTTCCTCGCCTGGATCCGCACCGCGCTCGCCCTGATCGCCGCCGGGGTGGCGCTGGAGGCGCTGCCGCTGCCCATCCGCGCCGACTTCCGTCTCTCGGCGTCGGGCCTCTTCGTCGCCCTCGGGCTCATCGCCCCGGCGCACGCGTGGATCAGCTGGATGCGCATCGAACGGTCGATGCGCCAGAACCGGCCGCTGCCAGCGCCGGCACTGTCCGGCATCCTTGCGGCCGGAGTGGTGGTGGCCGGCCTGCTGATCGCGGCCGGAATGTTCCTGTGACCTCGGAGCGGCCCTTCGACCCGGGGCTGCAGCCCGAGCGAACCCTGCTCGCCTGGCAGCGCACGGTGCTTTCGCTCACCGCCTTCGTCGCCGTCGGAGTGCGCCTGACCGCACCGGACCGGGGAGCCGTCGCCGTGGCCACCGGCCTGGTCGGGCTGGCCCTGGCGATCGCGGCCTACCTCGGCGTGAGTGTGCGCTATCGCCGCGCCCACGCCGCGCTCACGCGGTCCGCGTCCCTGCCGCCCAGCGGTGCGTGGCCGTTGCCCGCCCTGGCCGGCTCGACGGTCATGCTGGGACTCCTCGCCGTGCTCTATCTCGCAGCCGGCCCGTGACACCGCTTCAGTCTTGATCCAACCCAGCCCCGAAACGACTCAGGCCTTGAGCTGGGCCTCCAGCTCGCGGGCGCAGTCGATGCAGAGTTCCGCGGCGGGTCTGGCGTCCAGCCGGGCGCGCCCGATAGGTTCGCCCCGGCGGGTGCAGAACCCGTAGCTGCCGTTCGCAATCCGCACGAGCGCCCGGTCGATTTCGGCTGATTTGACCTCCAGGTCGCTGTGCACGCCGGAGATGCGGGACCATTCCATCGTCAGGGTGGGGCCCTCGGGGTCGTGTTCGTCGTCGGCCGTGCCCCGGGCCTCGATCACCCCGTCGAGCGTGGTGACGATGCGACCGAGGGCGATGTCGAGGTCGTGGCGCTGAGCACGGAGGAGCTTCTCGAAATGTCGCAGGTCGGCTGCAGACAGCTTCGTCTGGGTGCGCATGATGGACGTCCTCTCAGGCCGGGCACGGCCCAACGCCGGCACCATGGTTTTCGGTGTTGAGGATACGCCCGGGCAGCGCTTCTGTCGCGGTGCCCCGGGGCCCGGGTGACTACCCGACCGTCACCGGGATCGAGTGCAGCCCGGTCGCCCCGTCGGGCAGCACATCGCGCACCGTAGAGGTCTGCACCTGCCCTGCGGCATCCGTCGCCCGCACGGTGAGCGTGTGCCGTCCGGAGGCGGCCGGCCACACCCAGGTCCACTGCCGCCAGGTGTCGGCGGAGATCGCGTCGGCGAGGGTCGCCGCGTTCCACCCGCCGTCGTCGACCCGCACATCGACGGCACGGATGCCCACATGCTGGGACCAGGCCACGCCGGCTACCGTGACGGGCCCCGCGGGCATCTGCACGTTCTGCCGGGGCACGTCGATCCGGGAGGACAGCTTGACCGGGCCGCGTTCGGTCCAGCCGCGGCTGGTCCAGTAGGCGGTCTCCTGGTCGAACCGGGTGACGTGCAGCTCGACGACCCATTTCGTGGCCGAGACGTAGCCGTACAGCCCGGGCACGACCATCCGCACCGGGTAGCCGTGCTCGAGGGGGAGCGGCTCGCCGTTCATCCCGACCGCAAGGATCGCGTTGCGGTCGTCGATGAGCACCCCCAGCGGAGTGCTGGCCGTCCAGCCGTCTTCGCTGCGGGAGAGGACCATGTCGGCGTCCGCGCGCGGCTTGGCCCGCGCGAGAAGCTCGCGGATCGGGTAGCCCAGCCAGGTCGCGTTGCCGATCAGGTCTCCGCCGACGTCGTTCGACACGCAGGTGAGGGTCGTCGTGCTCTCCTCGAGGGGGAGGGCGAGCAGCTCGGCGAAGCTCAGCTCGACCTCGTTCTCGACCATGCCCGTGATCTTCAGGGTCCAGGCGCCGGGATCGATCCGGGGAACCTGGAGGGCCGTGTCGATGCGGTAGAAATCCGCGTTCGGGGTGATCAGCGGGGCGAGGCCGGGAATGTCCAGGGCTGCCCCGGCCGGCACGGGTGCCGCGGCCACGGCCGGCGTGGGGAGGGTGAAACGGGCGCGGGCGGCATCCGTGGCCCTGACCCCGGCCGAGATCATCTGGCCCCCGATCGCGGCGAGCAGTCCGAGGCCCGCACCGGCGCCCGCATAGGCGAGGAAGCGCCGACGGTCGGGAGCGGATGCCGGCGCACCGGCCGGCATGCGGCGGAGCGTGACGATGAGCAGGGTGAGCACCACCGCGGCGACGACCATGGCCACGACGGCGGGCATCGCGTCGAAGGGCGCCGCGTTCGCCCGGGTGAGCACCGCGGCGACGGCGAGGGTACCCGACGCCGCGACGATGACCCGTCCCGCAGGCGGCCGGAGGAATTCGAGAACCCCGGCCGCGGCGGCGAGGAGGACGGCGCCGAGCGCCACGCTGACGATCAGCACGACCTTGTCGCCCGTGCCGAACAGGGAGATGACGAGTTCCTTCAGCCACCCGGGCGCAAGGTCGACGACCACCGCTCCGACGGCCAGGATCGGGTTGCCGGCCGGGGCGAAGAGTCCGGCGGCCAGCTCGGCCGCCCCGAGGCCGGCCAGCGCGGCGGCCACGCCCGCGAGGGCGGGCCGCCACAGTCGCGACGTTCGCGAGGATGCCCCGGGCGGCGTTTCGGGCGTCGGGGACGACAACGTCGACGGGGGCGGCACGGGGGACGGGGAGGCGTCGCGGCTGACCATCAGCCCAGCTTAGATACGCGGGCTGGGAGTCGGTCCCGCACTTGATGCACCCCCCGAACGGGTTTATCGTCCCAGTGTCCTGATGCTCAATCGGAGGAGTCACCCATGCTTGGTCCCATCGAAATACTGGTCATCGCGTTCCCCGGAAACAGGTTCACCGGTGAGATCCTCCCGGCACTGGCCGACCTCGTCGACACGGACACGATCAGCATCATCGACGGCGTGTTCGTGCGAAAAGACGAGGACGGCACAATCTCGTACTCGGAGTTCGAGGAACTCGGCGTGAACGAGGACGCGATGGCGCTGACCGACGTGATCGAGATGATCAACGGCCTCGTCTCCGACGAGGACGTCGAAGAACTTGCGGCAGACCTGGAAAATGACAGTTCGGCCGCGATCCTCGTCTTCGAGCACACCTGGTTCAAGCCGCTGCGCGACGCCATCGTCTCGTCCGGCGGGGTGCTCGTGGACACGGTCCGGATTCCGGGAGCCGTCGTCGACGAAGTGCTCGAGGCGCTCGCCGAAGCCGACGCCGACACGGACTGATCGCCACACCTCCATCGGCCCTGCAGCTCAACCGGCTCCGCGGGCCACAGCGAAAGGAATCAGCATGCCCAGACGAATCGGCCGTCCCGGCCTGATCGGCACGATGGCCCGCACAGCGGTGGTGGCCGGAACCGCGACGGCCGTCGCCGGCGGCGTGAACCGCAGGCAGCAGTCACGGGCCCAGGCCTCGGCCGACGAGCAGGCCGCCGCCGAGCAGCAGCAGTACGAGGCTCAGCAGTACGAAGCGCAGCAGGCGCGGCAAGCCGAGCAAGCCCAGCAGGCTCCGGAACCGGCAGCCGCGGCGGGAGGCGACGACCTCAGCGCGCAGATCGAGAAATTGGCCACACTCAAGACGGCCGGCGTCATCAGCGACGAAGAGTTCGCGGCGGCAAAGGCCAAGCTCCTCGGGATGTGACCCGCCCCCCGTTCCGCCCCCGAATGTGCCCGTTCCGGTCGAGAGTGCCCGCTACAGCGGGCACTCTCGACCGGAACGGGCACTGTGGCGGACAGCCTGGTCAGGGGAGCCTGGTCGGGCCAACGGGGGCGGGGCTGCCTAGCCGGTCTGGATCGTTGGCGGTGCGGTTGGCGGAACCGGTATCGGAGGGCGCTTCCTGGCCCGGCGCCCGGCTTTCCGCTCGGCCGCCTCCCGCGTCATCAGGGCCCGCGTCGCCGCCAGGTCGCCGAGCAGAGGGCGCCACCACCGTGACCGGGGATCGGAATCGACGAGGATCGTTCGCACGAGAAACGTGAGGGGGATGGCCAGCAGCGCACCGATCGGCCCCATGATCACCGACCAGAACATCACGGAAACGAAGGTTATGGTCTGGCTGAGGGCGACGGCGTTGCTGACCAGTCGGGTCTGGATGGCGCCCTGCACGACCGCGTTCACGAGGGTGTAGACGACGATCACGGAGATCGCCGTGGACCAGCCGCCTTCGAGGAATCCGAAGACCACGGGCGGGACGATCGCGATCAGGTAGCCGACATTCGGGATGTAGCTGCACACAAACGACAGCAACCCCCAGAGGAAGGCGCCCGGAACGGCGAGGACCACCAGCGCGAGTGCGTTGAGGGTGCCCTGCACGAGCCCGAGCGCCGTGGTCGTGACCATGTAGCGGCGCACATTCGACGCGTAGGCACGGAGCGCGTCGACCAGACTGGAGCGGGTCGGTTCGAGCCGCCCGGTACGGGAATTCTCTTTCGGTGCCAGCGCATATGAGTCCCCTCCGACGGGCCGATGCTTGCCCCGAATGTAGACCCAGGGGCCCTGCCCGGATAGCTCGAGGACAGACGGGGTCTCTACCGCGCCCTGGCGTCGTTCCCCGCGGACCGGTCCGCGAGGAAGCCCGGCGCGGCCTCGACGCCGTAGCCCGCGGACGACGTGCGCTTCGGCCGGTAGACCACGCGGGAGTGGTACACGAACCGAAGCACGAAACCGGCGGTGAGCAGCGCCGCCTGGGCCGCGACACTGGGGATGGACGTCACGCTGACGACCACCCAGAGCAGGTACGTGCGGAGCGTCGTCTCCGCCCCGTTGAAACCGAATGACTGCGCCAGTCGAGTCCAGACGTGTCGCCCCTCTTCCCGGAGGTCGTGGAAGACGAACCGTTCCTGCAGCAGGAAGTTCGTCACCATCGTGACCACGGCGGCGATGATCGCCGCCAGCAGGTACCAGACGCCGAACGCCTGCAGCAGGGCCATGATCGCGAGGTTGCCCACCGCTCCGAGCGCGCCGATCAGCGCGAATCCGGACAGCCGGCCGAATCGGAGCGTCGCCAACTGAGTCACGAACCGCAAGCCCTGGCGGAAGTCGGCCTTCGACTCACCCGCGTGACGTTCCCCGAACACGAACGGCACCTCGACGACCGTGACCGCATTGCGCGCCAGGATCTCGAGCAGGATCTTGAACCCGCGCGGCCGGAGCGAACCGAGATCCACCGACGACCGCCTGACGGCGAAGAACCCGGTCATCGGGTCGGTGCAGTTGCGGAGCCGGGTCGGGAACATGGCCCGGGTGAGAACGGTCGCCGCCGAAGACACCAGCCGGCGGACAAACCCGCTCAGGCCCGCGGACGATCCGCCGCTGATATGGCGCGAGGCGACCACGACGTCGGCGACCTGGTCGACGCCCGACGCCAGCAGAACCGGGATGAGTTCCGGCGGATGCTGCAGGTCGCCGTCCATCACGACGCACCACTCGCCGACGGTCGCGGCCAGGCCGCCCAGAACAGCCCCGGAGAGTCCTCCGGCCGGGTGGTCCCGGTGGATGAGTCGCACCGGGATCTGCGCCCGGGCGGCCGCGCGCAGGATCGCGGCCGGAGTGTCGTCGGTCGAATCATCGACGAAGACGATTTCGGCCGTGCGTCCCTCCAAGGCGGTTTCGATCCGCCGGACGAGTTCCGGCACGTTCGGCGCCTCGTTGAAGGTCGGGACGATGACGGAGACATCCACGGTATTCCTCTTCCCATCGGGGTGGTCGGGAGTCATGATCGCCGGTCCAGTTCGTAGACGATCGTGCGGTGGGCCATCCGGGTGGAGACGACCTCGAACCCTTCACTCTCCAGCGCACCGAGGTCGCTGCCCCGGACGTTGTCGGGGCTGCCCGTGATTTCGACCAGCCACACCCGATCGGCGGGCGCGAGGCGGGCCGTGACGTCGGCGACCGGGTAGGTGGTGTCCCACAGTCGTCCTCTGGCCTGGTACGGCGTCTTGAGGGTGACGTCCCGCAGGCCCCGGAAATCGTCGGGGTAGAGGTGCAGCGCCAGCCGGGGGCGCTGGCGGGGGGCGGTCGTTTCGTCGAACACGACGGCATCACCGGGCCGCGCTTGCCGACCGAGGATCGCGGAGGCCTGGGCCAGGTCGCTGCCGGCGTCTTTGGCGTAGGGGCCGCGCTGGAGCACGTCGGTGGGGGCAGCCAGGACCAGCAGGAGCAGCAACAGGGCGATCCGAGCCGACCGGGGCCTGACAGCGTCGATGCCGGCGGCCAGGGACAGGGCGACCGCGGGCACACAGAAGGAGACGTAGCGGAGGTTGTAGGCGGGGGTCGCCGCGTTGAGCCCCAGCAGGGCCAGCGTCGGAAGGACCACCCAGAGCAGCGCGAGCAGAACAGGAGGCGGGTTGCCGGGGCTTCGCCGCCACGCCCCGATCGCGGCGACGGCGGCAACACCGAGCAACAGCCAGCCGGCAGCGGCGAGGAACGGGTTCCCGAACCACTGGGCGACCACGACCGACTGTGCCGTGGCGTACCCGCGATGGGCCAGGAAAGCGATTTGTTCTCGTTGGGCATACCCCAGCAGAACGATCGGAAGGGCCATTACGACGGCGACGCCGGCCGCCGGTGCCCACTCCTTCAGGTGGTCCCGGCCGGCCCGGGAGCTGAGGAGGAAAGCCCCGTGCACCCCCAGAAGCAGCCCGAGGTAGAGGAACACGTAGATTCCGACGGCCAGGCCGACCGCGTAACCGGCCCAGGCGAGACGGCGGGACACCACGGAGCCGAACCGGTGCCGGAGGAGGATCAGGAACAGGATCGTGACCCAGACCGCGATGGCGGTGGAGGAAGCGTACGAGCGAGCGTCAGCCCCGAGGTAGCTGGTGCGGGGCAGCACCGTGCAGATGACGGCGGCGACGATACCCGCGTTCCGGCTCAGCAGCATCCGCCCGAGGACGAACGTTCCGGCGACGACGAAGCCGACGGCGATCGCGCTGGGCAGTCGCACCGAGAGCTCCGAGGCGCCGAACACCTGAATCCAGAAGTGCAGGAAGAGGTAGTAGACGCCGTGCACCGCGTCGATGTTCTTCAGCATGTCGATCAGGGTGGGCAGCGAGCGCTCAGCCGACATCACACTCGCGGCTTCGTCGCCCCAGAAAGAGGGGATCCACGAGCCGGCAAACGACACGACGAAGCCGACTGCTCCGAGGCCCGCTGCCAGGCGCCACCGGTCTGAGCTCGGGCGCGCGGCCGGCTCGATCCCAGCGGAGGTCCGAGCGAGCGTTGAGGTCATAGTGCAATGCTCGGCGGCGAAAATGACGATGTACCGGTAAATCAGGGGTTTTAAGTTGTAACTGTGTACAGGAAGCGCCGGGTATGACCTCCGGGCGCGTTCCCCGGGCGATGAAGTAGTTTTGTGGACATGCGGGACGGGAGAATCCACCAGTGAGATCGATCCTCATCGTCGAAGACGATGCGCAGATGGGCCTCGCTCTCGAGCGCGGGATCCAGGCGGAGGGGTATGAGACCGTGCTCGTGGACAACGGTGTCGACGCGCTGATCAACCTGGCGAACAGAAAATTCGCCGCGGCCGTCGTCGACGTGATGCTGCCCCGGATGTCCGGCTTCGAGATCTGCCGGCACGTGCGCGAAACGGGCAACGCCATGCCCCTGCTTCTGCTCACCGCGCGTGATGCCGTCGATGACCGGGTGACCGGGCTCGATGCCGGCGCGGACGACTACCTGACCAAGCCGTTCAGCTTCGCCGAGCTGGCCGCGAGGATCCGGGCGCTGATCCGGCGAGACCCGGCGGAGCAGTGGATCAAGGTCACCGCGGGCGACGTGACGCTGGATTCCCAGTCCCGAAAAGGGCAGGCCGGCGGGCATCCGCTTTCGCTCAGCCCCAATGAGTTCATGTTGTTGCGAGGATTGATCACCCAGCTGGAGGTGCCGTTCACCCGGCAGGAGATTCTCGAGTCCGTCTGGGGGACGGCGACGCACATCGACGCCAACATCGTGGAACAGTACGTCAGCACGTTGCGCAAGAAGCTGTCGGCCCGAGGCAGCAACGTGTCCATCGTCACCGTGCGTGGTGTGGGTTACCTCGCGAAGGTCGACGAGTGACCTGGATCCGACGGCTGTCGATCCGCTGGAAGATCACCATCGGCAGTGTCCTCGTCGCAGCCGTGCTGCTGACGGCGGCCTCGTTCATCTTCCGGTTGCAGATGGAGCAGGTGCAGATCAACTCCGACAAGAAGTTGCTCTACGACGCCAGCACCCCGTACCTGACGGACATCCAGTCGCATCCGGACCAGATCGACCCGCCGGCCGGGGAACAGCATGTGGCCGTTGTGAGTCCGGACGGGGCGGTCGTCGTCAGTAATCTTCCGGACGCGCTGTCCGACGGGCTGGGCCGCCTCACCGAGCTGGCGGACGGCTCCCACATCGTCCACGAACCGCGCGCCGACTACCTGGTGGTCGTGCGCACGGTCCCCACAGCGGATGGTGCGTGGCACGTGGTGGCGACGCGCGACCTGCGATTGACGGCGATCGTGCTGGCGAACGTGACGAAGGTGCTGATCATCGGCGCCGTGATGCTGCTCGCGGGGTTCGGACTGGCGTCGTGGCTCCTGACCACGGCGGCGTTGCGACCCGTCTCGCAGATGCGGCGTCGTGCCGAAGAACTTCGCGCCAGCGGGTCTTCCGAACCCCTGCCGGTAGGTCCGGCCCAGGATGAACTAGCCGATCTCGCCATCACCCTGAACGACTTCATCGCCAGTGTCCGCTCCACCGCCGCCAGGGAAAAGCAGATGGTCTCTGATGCCAGCCATGAACTGCGCACCCCGATCGCCCTGCTCAAGATCCAGCTCGAGCTCGCCCACCTGAGCGAGGGCAACGCGACTGCCCTCACGGACGACCTGCGCCTGGCCGAAAACTCCGTGGATCGGCTGTCCGTGCTGGCGACGAACCTGCTCACCCTGTCATCGCTCGACGCCGGGCAGATTGCGCAGTCCTCACCCTGGCGGGAACTCAGCGCCGAGTTCGCCGCCGCATCGGACCGGGCTCGGCTGCTGGCCCTGGACAAGTCCATCGCCGTGGAGTTCGACGTGGAGGACGCCTCGGACGACCTCGAATACCCGATCGCCGTGGCGCACTTCGCCCAGGTCGTCGACAATCTGATCAGCAACGCGCTGCGGGCAGCGCCGGAGTCGGGGGAGGTCCACGCGCGGCTGGTGCAGCACGGCACCGAACTTCGGCTGTCGGTCGAAGACACCGGGCCAGGGATGCCGGACGATTTCATCGGCATCGCGTTCGACCGCTTCACCCGCCCGGACGGGCAAAGAGGGGGCGCCCTCGGCGGCAGCGGCCTCGGGTTGGCCATCGTCCGGGCAATCGTCTCGAGCTCGAGGGGCGGAGTCCGGCTCGCCAACCGGCCGGGCGGCGGTTTCACGGCTACAGTGACCATTCCGCAGTCCCCATCCGGCCAGCAGCCCCCGCCCTTTCTGCAGGCAGGGTCCACGGCCGCCGAGCCGACGGTTCCCGCGGAACACGGAGAGCGATGAGCGCGCGTCAGCCCGGGCGCCTGCTGGACACCACCTTCCGCGTCAGCGTGATCCTGAAAGGCCTCGACGGGGTCCTGGAGATCGTCGGCGGCGTCCTGCTGCTGCTGGTGTCGCCCGCGCAGATCGGGGCGATCACCCGGTTCCTGACCCAGCACGAGCTCTCCGAAGACCCGCACGACCTGGTCGCTAACGGCCTGCGGCACCTCGCCGACGGAATCAGCGTGTCCGCCTCGATCTTCGCGGCGGTCTATCTGCTCCTCCACGGGCTGGTGAAAGTCGTGCTCGTCTGGGCGGTGCTCAGGGACAAACTGTGGGCGTATCCGTGGATGATCGGGTTCCTCCTGGTCTTCATCGTGTACCAGTGCTACCAGCTGGCGGTGGCCTTCTCCTGGGGCATCGTGGCCCTCACCGCGTTCGACCTCATCGTCGTCTACCTCACCTGGCGGGAGTACGGAATCCACCGGGCCCGGCGGGCCGACGCGGAGCGCAGTGCGGCCTGACCGCGACCGGCGGGCGCCCGGGCGCAGCGGACGCCCAGAGGAATAGGGCAGGATCGAAGGATCATGGCTACCCTCACCGCCCTCCCGCACGTCACCGATCCCGACGTGCTCTTCGAGGCCTTCGAAACGTGGGCGGGGGAGCAGGAGCTGTCACTGTACCCGGCCCAGGAGGAAGCCCTGATCGAGATCGTGTCGGGGGCGAACCTGATCCTGAGCACCCCGACCGGGACCGGCAAATCGCTCGTCGCCGTCGGCGCACACTTCGCCGCGCTCTCGGCCGGCAAGCGCAGCTTCTACACCGCGCCGATCAAGGCCCTCGTCAGCGAGAAGTTCTTCGCGCTGGTCGAGATCTTCGGCGCCGAGAACGTGGGCATGATGACCGGCGACTCCTCGGTCAACTCGGATGCCCCGATCATCTGCTGCACGGCGGAGATCCTCGCCAACTTGGCGCTGCGAAACGGCGAGGACACCCCCGTCGACCAGGTCGTGATGGACGAATTCCACTTCTACGGCGACCCGGACCGCGGCTGGGCCTGGCAGGTGCCGCTGCTGCTGCTGCCGCGGGTGCAGTTCATCCTGATGTCGGCGACCCTCGGCGACGTCACCTTCATCGCCGACGACCTCTCCCGGCGCACCGGCCGGCCCACCGCGGTCGTCACCGGGGTCGAACGGCCGGTGCCGCTGCACTACTACTACGAGACCACGCCCGTGCACGAGACGGTCGAGGAGCTGCTCAAGACCGGGCAAGCGCCGGTCTACATCGTGCACTTCGCGCAGGCCGCCGCCCTCGAACGGGCGCAGGCGCTCAGCAGCGTCAAGGTCGCCACCAAGGAACAGAAGGAGGCGATCGCCGACCTGATCGGCGAGTTCCGCTTCACCACGAGCTTCGGCAAAACGCTGTCCCGGCTGATCCGGATGGGGATCGGCGTGCACCACGCCGGCATGCTGCCCAAGTACCGGCGCCTGGTCGAGCAGCTCGCCCAGCGCGGCCTGCTCCGGGTGATCTGCGGCACGGACACCCTGGGCGTGGGCATCAACGTGCCCATCCGCACGGTGCTGTTCACCGCGCTGACCAAGTACGACGGCGTCAAGATGCGCCAGCTCAACGCCCGCGAATTCCACCAGATCGCCGGACGCGCGGGCCGGGCCGGCTACGACACGGCCGGAACCGTGGTCATCCAGGCGCCCGACCATGAGACCGACAACCTCAAGGCGGTCGAAAAGGCCGGCGACGACCCGAAGAAGAAGCGCAAGATCATCCGCAAGAAGGCGCCCGTGGGATTCGTCTCCTGGGGTGAGCCGTCCTTCCAGCGGCTCGTTGCGGCCGAACCGGAAACCATGAACTCGAGCATGCAGATGACCGCGGCCATGCTGATCAACGTGATCGGCCGCGGCGGGGACGCGTTCGCCCATGTCTACGACCTCATCTTCGACAACCACGAACCGTGGAAGCGTCAGCTCGCGCACGCCCGGCGCGCCCTGGGGATCTACAAGACCCTGCGGGCGGCGGGGATCGTGGAACAGAGCGCGGGCGGGGACATCCGTCTGACCGTCGACCTGCAGCCCAACTTCGCCCTCAACCAGCCC
The DNA here is from genome assembly GCF_004403075.1 of Cryobacterium sp. TMT2-10. Lineage (NCBI taxonomy): Bacteria > Bacillati > Actinomycetota > Actinomycetes > Micrococcales > Microbacteriaceae > Cryobacterium > Cryobacterium sp. TMT2-10. The sequence continues at coordinate 72,906 of NZ_SOGW01000109.1, forward strand.
CTGTCGCCGTTCGCGCTCGCCGCCTTCGACCTGCTCGACGCCGACCCCGACGTGGCCGGCCCGGGCAGCGGCCACTACGCCCTCGACATGATCTCCATCCTCGAGGCCACCCTCGACGACCCGCGCCCGGTGCTGATGGGACAGCAGTTCGCGGCCCGCGGCGAGGCCGTGAACGCGATGAAGCGCGAGGGCGTCGAATACGACGAACGGATGGCGCTGCTCGAGGAGGTCACCTGGCCCAAGCCGCTCGAGGAGCTGCTGGACTACACCTTCGCCACCTACAAGGAATCCCAGCCCTGGATCGCCGACTTCGAGCTCAGCCCGAAGACCGTCGTGCGGGACATGTACGAGCGGGCGATGTCGTTCGGCGAGTTCGTGGCCTACTACAAGCTCGCCCGCAGCGAGGGCGTCGTGCTCCGCTACCTCTCGGACGCCTACCGGGCGGCCCGGCAGACCATCCCGGACGACGCCAAGACCGAGGACTTGCTCGACCTGATCGAGTGGCTGGGCGAACTCGTGCGCCAGGTGGACTCGAGCCTGCTCGACGAGTGGGAGGAGCTCATCCACCCGGACCTGGCCGTGCACTCGGATGCCGCGCAGTCGGTGCTGCCGCCGGCGCCGCGCCGCCTGACCACCAACACCCGCGCGTTCCGCATCCTGGTGCGCAACGAACTGTTCCGGCGGGTGCAGCTGGCCGCGCTCGAGAACTACGATGCGCTGGGCGAACTCGACCGGGAACACGGCTTCCACGCGGATGCCTGGGGCGACGCCATGGACGGCTACTACGCCGAGCATGACGAGCTGCTCACCGGGGCGAATGCGCGCAGTGCCGGCCTGTTGATCCTGGAGGAGGGTGCATCCGTCTGGACCGCCCGGCAGATCTTCGACGACCCGGCGGGGGACCACGACTGGGGCATCAGCGCCACGGTCGACCTGGCCGCATCGGACGAACTCGGCGCCGCCGTGCTGCGCGTGACCGGGGTGGACCGGCTCTAGGCGAGTCGGTGCCGGGGAGCCCGTGCCGGGGAGCCGTCCGCGGAGTACCGTGGGGAACATGCCCCAGTTTCAGCCTGCAACGGCCCCCATCCGCACCGGCCTGATCGGTTTCGGCACCTCCGGGCGCGTCTTCCATAGCCCGCTCCTCGCCGCGAACCCCGACTTCTCGCTGGACCTGATCGTGACGCGGGACCCGGCCCGGCTCAACGCCGCGGCGACCCGATACCCTCAGGCGCGCCTGGTGCCGACCGTGGAAGACCTGTTCGCGGCCGCCGACGACCTGGACCTGGTCGTGATCGGCTCCCCGTCGGCCACCCACGTCGAGCTCGCGAACGCCGCCCTCGACGCCGGCCTTGCCGTGGTCGTCGACAAGCCGTTCGCAGTGAAACCATGGGAGGGCCGTGACCTGATCGAGAAGGCCCGGCGACTCGGTTTGCTCCTCACCGTGTTCCAGAACCGGCGCTGGGACGGCGACTTCCTCACGCTGCGTGCGCTGCTCGCCGAGGGGGCGCTGGGTGAGGTGCGCCGGTTTGAGTCCCGGTTCGAGTGGTGGAAGCCGGAACAGACCAAGTCGTGGAAGGTCGGCGCGACCATCCAGCAGGGTGGCGGGGTACTCTTCGACCTCGGCGCACACCTGATCGACCAGGCCCTGCAGCTCTTCGGCCCGGTCGATGACGTCTACGCGGAGACCCTGACCCGGCGCCCGGGCGGCGCCGCCGATGACGACACCTTCGTCGCCCTCCATCACGGGTCTGGGGTGCGCTCACACCTGTGGATGAACGGCATCGCCGCGCAGGTCGGCCCACGCTTCCGCGTGCTCGGCTCCGAATCCGGGTACACCAAGTGGGGCCTCGACGGCCAGGAGACCGCCCTCGCGGCAGGCGCCAGCCCGACCGACCCGGACTTCGGGGTGGACCCGGAATCCGCCTGGGGCATGCTCGGCCGTGACGGCGCGCTGACCCGAGTGCCCACCGAGCGCGGCGCCTACGGGGCGTTCTACAGCGGACTGGCCGACGCCCTGCTGCGCGGGGGGCCGGTCCCGGTCGACCCGGAGGACGCGCTGCGCGTGATCAACGTGATCGAGCGCGTGAACCTGCTGACGCACTAGACGGTTCCGCGGCTCGCGGTGCTGGTTCCCGCTGCCGGTCGGGCTCGCACCGCGGCTCCCGCCGCCGGTTCCCCGGCCGGGGTCCGCACGTCCCCTAACCAATTCGACGGAGATTTTGCCCGAAACGACCCCGAATGCCCTGATTTAGGGCATTTTCGGCAGAATCTCCGTCGAATTCGTTCAGCGGCCGGCGGCTGGTGGGCCGGACGAGGGGCGGCCGGCGGTGGGTGCGGCGGGCGGCGGGTGCGGCGGCCGGTGGGCGGCGCTGCTAGCGGGTGGTGGTCCAGTCCAGGTTGATGACATCGCGGATGTAGATGTCCTCGCCGAGCCCCGACACCGACGGGTTCATCCGCAGCAGCTGCTGTACCGGCACGTCGAAACGCTGCGCGATCGCGAAGAAATCGTCTCCCTCGACCACGGTGTAGCTGAGCAGGTTGCCCGACCCGTCCCGGGTCGCCGCGCCCAGGGCGCCCGCCGTGGAGCCCAGGTCGTTTGCCGGGCCCTCGGGCAGCGGTTCGGCCGGGGCGGCCTCCGCATTGGGCGTGATGGTGGGCGCCGGTGCCGGCAGAGCAGGCGGGACCGGCACCGCAGCAGGAGTGGGGGTGGGTGTGGGCGTCGGCGTGGGCGTGACCGTCACGGTCGCCGTGACGACGGGTGCCGGCGCGGCGGCGCATCCGGCCAGGCCCAGCAGCGCAGCCGCCACTACCGTGATGCCGAGCCCACCGGCTGCCAGGCGACGCTGTGTGGAGCGCATTTTCCCCCCAAGGTGAGCGCCGCGCGTCCCCCGCACGGCAGTGTCAGTCTAGGCCGCGGTTCAGCATTCGATGACGTTGACCGCCAGGCCGCCCTCGCTGGTCTCCTTGTACTTGGTCATCATGTCCAGGCCGGTCTGGCGCATGGTTTCGATCACGGTGTCCAGGGAGACGAGATGGGTGCCGTCCCCGTGCAAGGCCAGCCGGGCTGCCGACACCGCGGTGGAGGCCGCGATCGCGTTCCGTTCGATGCAGGGCACCTGCACGAGGCCGCCGACGGGGTCGCAGGTCAGGCCCAGGTGGTGCTCCATCGCGATCTCGGCGGCGTTCTCCACCTGTCGCGGTGTGCCGCCGAGCACGGCGCAGAGGGCAGCGGATGCCATCGCGCAGGCCGATCCGACCTCGGCCTGGCAGCCGCCCTCCGCCCCGGAGATCGAGGCATTGGCCTTGACCAGCGAGCCGATCGCAACGGCGGTCAACAGGTAGCGACGGATGCCGGCGGCATCCGCCCCCGGTACGAACCTCAGGTAGTAGTGGCCGACCGCCGGGATGATGCCCGCGGCGCCGTTGGTCGGGGCCGTCACCACCCGCCCGCCGGAGGCGTTCTCCTCGTTGACGGCGAGGGCGAAAGCGTGCAGCCACTCGGTCGAGGTGTCGCGCTCCCGCTTCGGCAGCCGGTCATATTCTTCCAGCTGCATACGGACCGCGGCGGCCCGTCGCTTGACCTTGAGCCCGCCGGGGAGCGTGCCGGTGGCCACGAGGCCGGCCTCCACGCAGACGTGCATCGCGTCCCAGATCGCGTCGAGGCCGGCCTCGAGTCCGTCGGCGCCGTGGATGGACTCCTCGTTGGCGCGGGCGACGTCGCAGATGCCGAATCCGTGCTCGTCGCACAGGGCCAGCAGCTCCGCGCTGGAGGAGAACTGCAGCGGCTGGGTCCGGGTCGTGCGGGGTCCCGCGGTGTCGCCGTCGCGGCGGATGAACCCGCCGCCGATCGAGTACCACGTCTCTTCGAACAGGGGCCGGGCATCCATGCCCCACGCCGTCAGGGTCAGCGCGTTCGGGTGGCCGGGCAGGCGGGTGCGCGGTTCGAAGGTGATGTCGTCCCGCGCCACCGGGATCTCGTGACCGTGCAGCACCAGGATGGCGTCGGCGGGCAGGCCGGACCAGGCGGTGCGCACCGCGGCCGGGTCGCAGGTCTCGGGCCGGAGCCCGGCCAGACCGGCCAGGACGGCGTCGGGCGTGCCGTGGCCGAGCCCGGTCGAACCCAGCGAGCCGAACAGCGCACAGCTGATCCGGGTGACGAGGGGCAGCGTGCCCGAGTCGAGGAGGTGGTCGGCGAAGGTGCGGGCGGCCCGCATGGGGCCGACCGTGTGGGAACTGGAAGGGCCGATCCCGATGGAGAAGAGGTCGAGGGCCGACACGTACGCTGTCATCCGACCATCGTAACCGCGCCCCGCTCCCGGACGGCGTCAGGTCGGCGGATGGTCGTGCGCGCCGTGATCTGCACCGACGCGGCTCGGTCGCCGCCCACCATCCCGTCCGCGTCGGGCAGGATGGGGGCATGGACGAGAACGTGGAGACCGTCGTCATCGGCGGCGGGGCGATGGGGTCGGCGACGGCGTGGCAGCTGGTCCGGCGGGGGCGCCCGGTCACCCTGCTGGAACGCTTCGAGCCGGGGCACCTCAACGGGGCCTCGCACGGCGCCTCCCGCAACTTCAACACCGCCTATGCTGACCCGACCTATGTCGGCATGCTCGCCGAGGCGTTGCCGCTCTGGCGGGAGCTGGAAGAGGAGACGGGCAGTGCGCTGCTGGCCCAGGTCGGAGTCGTCAACCACGGCGCGAACCCGGCGTTCGACCGGGTGGCGGAGGCGCTGACCGGCGCGGGGCTGGGGGCCGAGTTCCTGGTGCCGGAGGCCGCGGCCGAACGCTGGCCGGGCATCCGCTTCGATGGGCGGGTGCTGCACAATCCGGACGCCGGTCGATTGAACGCGGATGCCGCGGTGACCGCACTGCAGGCCGCGGCCGTCGCCGCCGGGGCTTCGGTCAGGCACGGCGTCCGGGTGCTGCGTCTGGACGTTCAGGGCGACGACCGGGTTCGCGTGACCCACGAGAACGGCAGCATCACGGCCCGGCGCGTGGTCGTCACGGTCGGGGCCTGGACCAGCGGCCTGCTCGCGGGCGTGCTTGCGACGCCCCGCCTCACGGTGACGCAGGAGCAGCCGGCGCACTTCGCCCTGCGCGACACCACGCCGGCCGCGCTGCACCGGGCAGGGACCGAGTGGCCCGGCTTCAACCATGCGCCCGACCGGTCGGACCCGCGCTACGCGTGGTGGTACTCACCGGTCTACGGCATGTACACCCCGGGGCAGGGGGTCAAGGCCGGCTGGCACGGCGTGGGCCCGGGGACCGACCCGGATGCGCGCAGCTTCCGCCCGGAGCCGGTGCAGCTCGCCGCCCTGCAGCGGTACGTGCGCGAGTGGCTGCCCGGCGCCGACGCCGACGTGCTGGAGCCGGTGACCTGCACGTACACGACCACGGTCGACGAGGACTTCGTGCTCGACCGGGTGGGCCCAGTGATCGTCGGCGCTGGCTTCAGCGGACACGGCTTCAAGTTCACGCCGTCGGTCGGCCGGATCCTCGCCGACCTGGTCACGGGCGCCGCCCCCGCCCCGTCGCGCTTCGCCCTCAACCGCACGCCGAACGCGGGCCCCGGCGGCTGGCTCGCCCGCGCCTGAGCGGAGCCGCGCCTGAACGGACCCGCGGTGTCCGGCGTCGACCCAATTCGACGGAGATTCGGCTCTAAAAACACGTTTCCGGCCTGTTTTGGGGCGATTTGGGCAGAATCTCCGTCGAATTCGTTGGGGCGAAGGTGCGGGCAGGTGAGTCTCGGGCAGGACGGATGCGCCCCGGGAAGGGCGGCTGCGCCCCGGGAAGGGCGGCTGCGCCCCGGTCAGGACAGGTGCGCCACGGGAAGGGCGGCTGCGTCCCCGTCAGGAGAGCTGCACCGCCGCCAGCGCGAGCGCCGCGATCAGGGTCCAGGAGAGTAGGCCGACGGTCAGGGCGCGGCCGCCCGTGCGGGCGAGCGAGCGCAGGTTCACGGCTGCTCCAAGCCCGAAGAGCGCGGCGGCGAGCAGATACGTCTGAACGGTGTCCGCGGCGACGAGCACGGCATCGGGCAGCGGCGCGACCGTGCGCACGAGCACCGCAACCAGGAACCCGGCCACGAACAGGGGCATGATCGGGGTGCGGCGGGTCGGGGCATCCGTCGCCGGGGCGCCCTGCTGCCGGAGTGCGTCGAGGCGGCGCTCCCGCAGGCCGACCACCGCGACGAGCGGGGCGAGCATGAGCACCCGGGTGAGTTTCACGACCACGGCCACGCCCAGCGCGGCCGTCCCGGCGACCTGGGCGGTGGCGACCACCTGCCCGACGTCGTGCACGCCGGCGCCGACCCAGTGCCCGAATTGCAGGTCGGTCAGGCCCAGCGGATGCCACAGCAGCGGCAGCACGGCAATGGCGAGCGTGCCGCAGAGGGTCACCAGCGCGATCGGGGTGGCGGTCTCCTCATCCTTCGCCCTGACGACCCCGCCCACCGCACCGATGGCGGAGGCGCCGCAGACGGAGAAGCCGGTCGCGATCAGGAGCGGCTGATGCCCGGTCAGGCCGATCCGGCGGCCGAGCCAGAGGGTGCCCAGGAATGTGAGCAGCACGATGGCCACGGTGCTGAGGATGGTCACCCAGCCGAGGCTCGCAATGTCCACGAGGCTGAGCTTGAGGCCGAGCAGCACGATGCCCAGGCGCATGAAGCGGCTCGCGGCCAGGGACAGGCCCGGGGCGAGGACCCCGGTCAGGGCCGGGCGGGCGACTGGGACGTTGCCGGCGACGATGCCGAGGACGACCGCGACCGTGAGGAGCGGCAGCGACGGGACCAGCGCGTGGACGGTGCCGGCGAGTACGGCGGTGGAGGCCGCGACGAGCACTCCCGGCAGCCACATTGCGCCAAGTTTACGGGCGGCGGCCCGTGCGCTCGGCGCCGAACCGTGAGAAAAGCCCCTCTCCCGGGCGGGAAAAGGGGCTTTGCTCACGGTTCGGCGGGGCTTCGCGGCGGTCTCTGTGCTCGGGCTCCGCGGCAGGTCTAGCGGTGGTGGAACCGCGCGACCATCGGGCAGTCGAACGGGTCACGGGCGCCGAGGCCGACCTTGTTCAGGTAGGCGATCACGATGCCGTACGACTCGAAGAGCGAGGTCTCCGTGTAGAGGATATTGTGCGACTGGCAGTATTCCTTGGTGATTTCCTGGGCCTTGCGCAGGTGCGGCCGGGCCATGTTCGGGAACAGGTGGTGCTCCACCTGGTAGTTGAGGCCGCCCATGAACGTGTCCATGAAGGTTCCGCCGCGGATGTTGCGGGAGGTCAGCACCTGGCGACGCAGGAAGTCGACCTTGCTCTCGTGTGGGAGCTGCGGCATGCCCTTGTGGTTGGGGGCGAAGGACGCTCCCATGTACACGCCGAAGACGGCCAGCTGCACTCCGATGAAGGCGAACGCCATGCCCAGCGGCAGGAAGTAGAAGATCACGGCGACGTACAGCAGGATGCGCGTGGTGAGCATGGTGATCTCGAGCCAGCGCTTGTCGACCTTCTTGCGGCCGAAGACCGTCTTGAAGCCCTGCACGTGCAGGTTGAAGCCCTCGGCCATCAGCAGCGGGAAGAACAGGTAGCCCTGCTTGCGGGTGACGAAGGAGCCGACCCAGCTCACCTTGGCGGCGTCTTCTTCACGGAAGACGATGAAGTCCGGTTCGATGTCCGGGTCCTTGCCGATGACGTTCGGGTTGGCGTGGTGACGGCTGTGCTTGTTCATCCACCAGGCGTAGCTGATGCCGACGAACAGGTTCGCGAGGATGCGGCCGGCGGCATCGTTGGCCTTGCCGGACTGGAACACCTGCCGGTGCGAGGCCTCGTGGGCGAGGAACGCGAACTGGGTCAGGATGATGCCGAGAACGCCGGCGATGATGAGCTGGTACCAGCTGTCGCCGAGCAGGACGAAACCGGTTGCGGCCCCGGCGGTGGCCAGGATCAACATCGAAAAAACAAACCAGTAGAAACCGGTGGCCCGCTTCAGCAGGCCAAGATTGCGCACGGTGTGCAGCAGCGATGAATACTCGGTAGTGGGGTTTTTCGAATCGCCACCCGGGCGAGTCTTGACAATGCGCACCGTGGGTGCAGCTGCAGCTTCCGACATGAGGCCTTTGGTTGGTGTCTGGACTTCTCAGCCGGTGATGGAGCAAATACTCGCGAAACAGATATCTGTATCCTATGGGCGCAATCCCCTTGCGGGGGGTGTTTTCACACCTGTTTCCCAGTCGCTATATGCCATCGGCGGCATATGAAGGAGCTGCGGTTTCACCGAATCTGGTCGGGAATCAGCGCCAGCCGGGAAGCCAGATGTGCAGCTGCCAGTACTGCAGAGACGTCTGGGTGCCGGTCCAGAGCGGGTAGAAGAAGGCGCTGACGACGGTGGCGGCGATCAGGAATGCCAGCACGAGCCAGCGGGCCTGGGCTGGCGCGGCATCCGGCGCCGCTGCACCTGGCGGGGCGGCATCCGTCAACGAGGCATCCGTCACCGCGGCATCCGTCACGTCCCCGGAGGTGGCAGCAGGGGCGGCGTCCGTCGGGGCCAGGCGGAGGATGACGCCGATCACGAAGGTGAGGCCGAGCAGCAGGTACGGCTCGAACGTGATCGTGTAGAACTGGAACACCGTGCGGTTCAGATACATCAGCCAGGGCAGGTAGCCGGCGACCAGGCCCATCAGGATCAGGCCGACGCGCCATTCCCGGTACCGGGCCAGACGGTAGACGAGGTAGAAGATCGCGGCCGTTGCCGCCCACCAGATCAGCGGGTTGGCGATCCCCGTTATCGCTTCGGAGCAGGTTCCGGTGCCGCAGCCGTTCTCGCCCAGCGAGGAGCCGCGGTAGTACATGCTGGTCGGCCGGATCATGAACAGCCAGGTCAGCGGGTTGGCCTGGTACGGATGCGGCGTGCTGAGGCCCACATGGTAGGTGTACGCGGCCACCTGGTAGTGCCAGAAGCTCTGCACCGTGCCCGGCACCCAGGCGAGGGCGCCCGTCCACGCGGCCCCGGGGGAGGACGCCCAGTCGCGGTAGTACCCGCCGGCGGTCACGAACCAGCCGGTCCAGGCGACGAGGTAGGTGACCACGGCGATCGGGACGGTCAGCAGAAAAGTGGCGGGTGCCTGCTTCAGCAGCGCGGCGCTCCACCAGAACGGGATTCCGGCCCGCCGCCGGGCGAGGGCGTCCACCACCACGAGGTAGACGCCGAATGCGGCCAGGAAGTAGAAGCCCGACCACTTGACGCTGCTGGTGAGGCCGAACGCCAGCCCCGCGGCGAGCAGCCAGGGCCGCCACCAGAGGGCCGGGCCCCAGCCGGGGTCGCGCCCGGCGTCCCGCTCTCGCGCCACCCGGGCGGCCAGCCGCCCGGCGTGCCAGTCCCGGTCGAGCAGCACGGCACCGAAACCGAGCAGGGCGAAGAACATCACGTAGTTGTCGAGCAGGGCCACCCGGGACATGACGATGGCGTTGCCGTCGATGGCGAACAGGAACCCGGCGATCACGGCCAGCAGGGTCGACCCGAGGAGCCTCTTCGCGATCAGCATCAGCAGCACGACCGCCAGCACGCCGATCAGGGCGGTCATGATGCGCCAGCCCCAGCTGCTGTCGGGCCCGAAGGCCGCCATCCCCAGCGCGATCAGCCACTTTCCGAGCGGGGGATGCACCACGAACGACGGGGCGGTGAGGAAGATGTGGGTCTGGCCGGCCGCGAAGAGGGTATCCGCCTGGTCGGGCCAGGTCGATTCGTAGCCGTGGTTGAAAAGTGTCCAGGCATCCTTGACGTAGAAGGTCTCATCGAAGACCAGCGAGTGCGGGCTGCCGAGGTTCCACAGGCGCAGAACCGCGGCCAGGATGGTCACCGCGAGGGGGCCGGCCCAGCGGAACGCGCGGTTAGTGAGGAACACCTGACCATCGTAGTGAGCCGGGGCTGCGAGACTGGGAGCATGATCATCCTCGCTGCCACCCCGATCGGAAACCTGGGCGACGCGTCGGCGCGTTTGGTTGAGGCCCTGACGACGATGTCGATCATCGCCGCCGAGGACACCCGGGTCACGGTGCACCTGCTCAAGGCGCTCGGCGTCGAGAACCGCCCCCGGCTGATCAGCCTGCACGACCACAACGAACGCGGCAAGGCGGCCGAACTCGTGGAACTGGCGCGCGACACCGACATCCTCGTCCTCAGCGACGCGGGGATGCCCACCGTCTCCGACCCCGGGTTCCACCTGGTGGATGCCGCCGTCGCCGCCGGCGTCGTCGTGTCGGTGCTGCCCGGGCCGTCCGCCGTGCTGGCGGCGCTCGCCGTGTCAGGGCTGCCGACCGACCGGTTCACCTTCGAAGGCTTCCTGCCCCGCAAGCACGGCGACCGCGTCTCCGCCCTGCGCGAGGTGGCCGCGGAACGGCGAACGATGGTGTTCTTCGAATCCCCCAACCGCCTGGCGGCATCCCTGACCGACCTCGCCGCGGTCCTCGGGGCCGAACGCCGGGTCGTGGTCTGCCGCGAGCTGACGAAGTTCTACGAGGAAGTGAAGCGGGGGACCGCGGCCGAGCTGGCCGAGTGGGCCGCCGCCGGGGTCAAGGGCGAGATCTGCATCGTCGTGGCCGGAGCCGAGGCGCGCGTGCTCAACCTCGAGACCGGTGTGGCCGAGGTGCTGGCGCTGGTCGCGGCCGGCACTCGCCTCAAGGATGCCGCCGCGGACGTGTCCGCCGCGTCCGGGCTCGGAAAGCGCGACCTGTACGAGGCCGCCCTGCAGCAGAAAACGGGCAAGAGCACGCCGGCCCAGGACGACTTCCAGTCACTTCCGCTCTCCTGAACCGCTGCACCGACGAGTCGCCCCGGCACATAGTTCGCCGAAGCTGACAGAGCATCCGGAGATAAGTGAGGGATACTCGGCGTTCGGGGCGCCAGTGTCGGCACCAGGCGACGTCAGAGGCAGCCCCCGGAAGGTGTGCAATGATCCGGGCCGTGAAATTCCCCAACTACGGGAGACTCGCGCTCCTCGAAATCATCGAGGAGCCCCTGCCGGTACCGGAAGCCGGGCAGGTCCTGGTCAGGGTCGAAGCGACCGGACTGAACCCCACGCCTCGGTTCCCCGCCGGGCAGGGCACCGACTTCGCGGGGGTCGTGTCGCACAGGTCGCCCCCCATGGGATCGACGCCGAACTCGACCCGGTCGTCGACGCGGCGATGTCGAGCGAACCCTGGATCAACTGGATCACCGTGGCGACCGTGGCCGATCTGGTTGCCAGCCACCGGATCGTGGTTCCCGTCGTCTCGATCTACCCGCTGGACGAGGCGCAGGATGCCTGCCGTGAACGCGAGCGGGGCGAGGCCGAGGGAATGATCGTGCTCAGGACGAATGCCGGCCGTCGCGCGCGGCACGGGCCGGGCCACCGGGCCGTGGGCCGCAGAAACAGCCCCGCCGAGTAACGGGGCCAGCTTCATCCGCTGCTCCCAATAGAATGTGACCATGTCCGACGGCTCATCTTTTTACATCACCACGCCCATTTTCTACGTGAATGATGTCCCCCACATCGGGCACGCCTATACCGAAGTGGCCGCCGACGTGCTCGCGCGCTGGCACCGCCAGTCGGGGGAGGACGCCTGGCTGCTCACCGGAACGGACGAGCACGGGCAGAAGATCCTGCGCACCGCGACCGCCAACGGCGTCACGCCGAAGGAGTGGGCCGACCGACTGGTCGAGACCGCCTGGAAGCCCCTGCTGAAGACGGTCGACATTCGAAACGACGACTTCATCCGCACCACCGACGAGCGCCACGAGGTGAACGCGCAGAAGTTCCTGCAGCACCTCTACGACGCCGGCCACATCTACACCGGCGAGTATGAGGGCTTCTACTGCGTCGGCTGTGAGGAGTACAAGCAGCCGAGCGACCTCATCGACGGCGTCGGGGAGTACGCTGGCCAGCAGGTCTGCGCCATCCACTCCATCCCGTGCGAACTGCTGCACGAGAAGAACTATTTCTTCCGGATGAGCACCTTCGCCGACAAGCTCCTCGCGCTCTACGAGGAGAACCCGAACTTCGTGCAGCCCGAATCGGCGCGCAACGAGGTCATCTCCTTCGTCAAGCAGGGCCTGTCCGATCTGTCGATCTCCCGCTCCAGCTTCGACTGGGGCATCAAGGTTCCGTGGGACGACAGTCACGTCGTCTACGTCTGGTTCGACGCGCTCCTGAACTACATCACCGCCGCCGGCTATGGCCACGACGACGAGAAGTTCAGCCGGCTCTGGCCCGCGACCCACGTGGTCGGCAAGGACATCCTGCGCTTCCACGCCGTGATCTGGCCCGCCATGCTGATGGCCGCCGGCATCGAGGTGCCCCGCCGGGTCTTCGGCCACGGCTGGCTGCTGGTGGGCGGCGAGAAGATGAGCAAGTCGAAGCTGACCGGCATCGCGCCGAGCCAGATCACCGACACGTTCGGCTCGGATGCGTTCCGCTACTACTTCATGCGCGCCATCAGCTTCGGCCAGGACGGTTCCTTCTCCTGGGAGGACCTCTCGGCCCGGTACCAGTCCGAACTCGCCAACGGCTTCGGCAACCTCGCCTCCCGCGTGATCGCCATGGTCGTGCGCTACTGCGACGGTGTGATCCCCGCCGCCGGCACGTTCGAGGAGGCTGACGAACTCATCCGCGGCACCGAGAAGAGGGTGACGGATGCCGCCACGCTGGCCATCAGCCACCTCGCCATTCACGAGGCCCTCGCCGCCGTCTGGGAGCTCGTCGACGAACTGAACGGGTACATCACCAGCCAGGAACCGTGGGCTCTCGCCAAGGACCCGGCCAACCGGGAACGGCTGGAGGCAGTGCTCCACACCGCCGTGCGCGGACTGGGCACCCTGGCCGTGCTGCTCTCGCCGGTCGTGCCCCAGGCCACCGCGAAGCTCTGGACCGCGCTTGGCGGCACCGGCCTGGTCACCGACCAGCGCATCGACCAGGCCTGGCTGTGGACCGGCGGCCCGAAGGTGTCCCCGCTGGAAGCGCTCTTCCCACGGATCGAGGCCACCGTTGGCTGACGAGCCCGGTCACGTTCGTCAGCGGGACCCGGGGGCCGGCCGCGACCTGAGCTACCCGCCGCTGCCGGTACCCCTGGTGGTGCCGGTGTACGACAACCACACCCATCTGGAGATCGCCGACGGCGAGCAGGCCCTGAGTGTGGCCGAGCAGCTCGACCGGGCGTCGAGCGTCGGCGTGCGCGGCGTCATCCAGGTCGGCGGCGACCTGGAAACCTCGCGCTGGTCGGCCGAGATGGCGGCGCGGGAGCCGCGCATGCTCGCTGCCGTCGCCATCCACCCCAACGAGGCCCCGGTGTACGAGGCGGCCGGAATCCTCGACGACGCGATCGCGGAGATCGCCGAGCTGGCGACCCGGCCCCGCGTGGTCGCTGTGGGGGAGACAGGGCTGGACTTCTTCCGCACCGGGCCCGAGGGCCATGCCAGCCAGTTGCGCTCGTTCGAAGCGCACATCGAGATCGCCAAGCGGAACGGCCTGGCCCTGCAGATCCACGACCGCGACGCCCACGAGGCCGTGATCGAGACCCTGCTGAGGGTGGGAGCCCCCGAACGCACGGTGTTCCACTGTTTCTCCGGTGACGTCGATATGGCCCGTGTCTGCGCCGACCACGGCTGGTACCTCTCCTTCGCCGGCACCGTGACCTTCAAGAACGCCGGGAACCTGCGCGAAGCCCTCGCGGCCGTGCCGCGCGCCCTGCTTCTGGTCGAAACGGATGCCCCCTTCCTCACCCCGGCGCCCTTCCGCGGTCGCCCGAACGCGCCCTACCTGCTGCCGAACACGTTGCGTGCCATGGCCGATCACCTTGAAACGGACGTCACCATGCTCGCCGCCCAGATCTCCTCGAACACCGAACTGGTCTACGGGCGGTGGGATGCCGAACCGGTGACCGCCCCCGACAGCCTGCCGAACACCAGGACGCGCCCGACTGGCGGGCTTGCATGACCCCGCCGCGCCACGGCTACGACCCGGGAGACGCAGCGGAGCCCATGCCCGGACCGGTCGCGGAGGCCGGCTCGATCTCCGAGGGCGAACCTGCCCGCGGCCGGCACGTGGCTCCGGTCGACGAGACCGCCGGCGAGGACGCACCGAGCGCCGAGGATCCATCGACCGAGCTGTCGAACGAGCCATCGACCGAGCTGTCGACCGCGACGCCCGCCGCACCCGCCGGCCGCTCGCTGCTCGGTCCCGCCGAGATCCGCGATCTGGCCGAGATGCTGGGCGTCAACCCCACCAAAAAGCTCGGCCAGAACTTCGTCATCGACGGCAACACGGTGCGCCGCATCGTCAAGGTCGCCACGATCACCCCCGCCGACACCGTGGTCGAGGTCGGGCCGGGCCTCGGCTCCCTCACCCTCGGCCTGCTCGAGACCGGTGCTCGCGTCGTGGCCGTCGAGATCGACGACCGGCTCGCCGAACAGCTTCCGATCACGGTCGAACTCATGCACCCGGGCGCGCCGCTCACCGTCATCCGTGCCGATGCGCTGAAGATCACCGAGATCCCGGGCGAACCGTCCCGCCTCGTGGCCAACCTGCCGTACAACGTGTCGGTGCCCGTGCTGCTGCACCTGCTCGAACACTTCGAGTCGATCCGCGCCGGCGTGGTGATGGTGCAGGCCGAGGTCGGCGAGCGCCTCGCCGCGCCGCCCGGCTCCAAGGTCTACGGCAGCCCGAGCGTCAAGGCCGCCTGGTACGGCCAGTTCCGCACCGCCGGCAAGGTGAGCCGGCAGGTGTTCTGGCCGGTGCCGAACGTGGACTCGATCCTGATCGCGTTCGAGCGCCGGGCCGAACCGCTCGCGTCGGAGGAGTTGCGGTTGAACACGTTCGCCCTCGTCGACGGCGCCTTCCAGCAGCGTCGCAAGATGCTGCGCCAGTCGCTGTCCTCCGTTCTCGGCGACTCCGCCACCGCCAGCGAGATCCTGACGAAGGCCGGGATCGACCCGACCGAACGCGGCGAGCAGCTCACCGTGGACGACTTCCTCGCCATCGCCCGCGCCTGGGACCACTGACCCGCGGGGCAGTAGAGCCGGTGGGGCTGGGCTAGGTTAGTCACATGACCAACGCGGCCGCTTCCCCAGTGGTGCACGCGAGGGCACCGGGCAAGATCAACGTCTTCCTCAAAGTCGGCGCCGTGCTCGAAGACGGATACCACGAGGTCGCGACGGCCTATCAGGCGGTGTCGCTGAGCGAGGATGTGCGCGCCTACCCGGCCGACGATTTCTCGGTCACGTTCGGCGGCTCCATCGACACCTCCGGACTGGCCGTCGACGGCAGCAACCTGGCCATCCGGGCCGCTCAGGCGCTGGCCCGCAAGTCCGGCTTCCGCGGCGGCGTGCGCCTGGAGATCGAGAAGAACGTGCCCATCGCCGGCGGAATGGGCGGCGGGTCCGCGGATGCCGCGGCGACTCTCCTGGCCTGCGACACCCTCTGGGGAACCGAAGCCACCCGCGACGACCTGCTCGCCATCGCCGCGACCCTGGGCGCCGACGTCCCGTTCGCGTTCACCGGCGGCACCGCGATCGGCACCGGCCGCGGCGACCAGCTCAGCCCGGCCCTCGCAAAGGGACAGTTCCATTGGGTGTTCGCCCTGGCGGACTTCGGCCTGTCCACGCCGGCTGTCTACAACGAACTGGACCGCCACCGCGAGCGTCACGCCCAGGACATCTTCCCGGCCCAGATCCAGCCCACCGTGGATGCGAACGTGCTGCAGGCGCTGCGCGCCGGCGACCCGCGGATGCTGGCGGAGGCCCTGCACAACGACCTCCAGGCGCCCGCGCTGCACCTGGCCCCCGGCCTCGGCAAGGTGCTCGAACTCGGCGAAGAGAACGGGGCGCTCGCCGGCATCCTCTCCGGCTCCGGTCCGACCGTCGCGTTCCTGGTCGCCGATGCCGACAACGCCCTCGAACTGCAGGTCGCGCTCAGCGCCTCCCGGCTGCGCGTGGTGCGGGCCACCGGCCCGGTGCACGGTGCCCGGGTCATCCACGACTAGCCCCGAACAGAAGGCGCGCGGGGCTCTCAGGCGGGGCGGGTAAACTAGGACCCTATGGCACATTTGCTCGGGGCCGAGTCCCTGCACCTTGAATTTCCCACCCGCGTCATCTTCGACAGCGTCACCGCCGGCTTGAACGAAGGCGACCGCATCGGCGTCGTCGGCCGCAACGGCGACGGCAAGTCCACCCTCATGCGCCTGCTGGCCGGGCGGATGGAGCCCGACGAGGGCCGCGTCACCCGCCGCCGCGGAGTCACGATCGGCATGCTCGACCAGTCCGACGACCTGGCCTCGGGCCAGACCGTCGGCCACACCATCGTCGGCGGCATCGACGAGCACATCTGGGCCGGCGACGCCAAGGTGCGCGACGTCATCGGGGGTCTCGTGCGGGACATCCCCTGGGACGCCCTCGTCGACGACCTCTCCGGTGGCCAGCGCCGCCGGGTGGCCCTCGCCGCCGTGCTGATCGGCGACCACGACGTCATCTTCCTCGACGAGCCCACCAACCACCTCGACGTGGAGGGCATCTCCTGGCTGGCCGGCCACCTCAAGACCCGCTGGGCCCCCAACTCCGGCGGCCTCGTGGTCGTCACTCACGACCGGTGGTTCCTGGACGAGGTCTGCAACATGACCTGGGAGGTGCACGACCGCCTGATCGAGCCCTTCGAGGGCGGCTACGCCGCGTACATCCTGCAGCGCGTCGAGCGGGACCGGATGAGCTCCGTGGTTGAAGCCAAGCGCCAGAACCTGATGAAGAAGGAACTGGCCTGGCTGCGCCGCGGAGCACCGGCCCGCACCGCCAAGCCCAAGTTCCGCATCGACGCCGCCAACGTGCTGATCGAGAACGAGCCGCCGCCCCGCGACACCGTCTCGATGCAGTCGATGGCCATGCAGCGCCTCGGCAAGGATGTCGTCGACCTGATCGACATCTCGGTGAAGTTCGGCGACAAGACCGTGCTGAACGACATCACCTGGCGGATCGCGCCCGGAGAGCGTACCGGCATCATGGGCGTCAACGGAGCCGGCAAGAGCACCCTGCTGAACCTGGTCGCCGGATCGCTTCAGCCCACCAGCGGGCACGTCAAGCGCGGCAAGACCATCAAGGTCGCCGTGCTCACCCAGCAGCTGTTCGAACTGGACGGCATCCAGAACGACCGCGTCAGCGAGGTCATCGGCCGCCAGAAGACGTCGTACATCGCCGGCGGCAAGGAAATCACCCCCGGCCAGATGCTCGAGCGGATGGGCTTCATGAGCGCGCAGCTGACCACCCAGGTCAAGGACCTCTCCGGCGGGCAGAAGCGGCGCCTGCAGCTTTTGCTGATCGTGCTCGACGAGCCGAACGTGCTGATCCTCGACGAGCCCACCAACGACCTGGACACCGACATGCTCGCGGCCATGGAGGACCTGCTCGACTCCTTCCCCGGCACACTGCTGGTCGTCTCGCACGACCGGTACCTGATCGAGCGCGTGACCGACAACCAGTACGCGGTCACCGAAGGCGCCTTCCGTCACCTTCCCGGCGGCGTGGACCAGTACCTCGAGATGCGCAAGAACCAGATCAACGGGAACGACAAGCCGGCCGCGGCGAACGAGTCGAACACGTCGGGCGGCAAGGCATCACGCAAGCTCGCCATCGGCGGCGCCGATCTGCGCAACGCCCAGAAGGAGCTCGCGTCGATCGACCGCAAGGTCGCCAAGCAGAACGCCCGGATCATCGCCCTGCACGAGAGCCTGGCCGTGCACGACCAGTCCGACTACGACGGTCTGGGCGCGCTGAGCACCGAACTGCAGGGGCTCGAGTCCGCCATCGCCGGTTTCGAAACCCGCTGGATCGAACTGTCCGAGCTGATCGAGGGCTAGGGTCGCAGATGCTGTGACCTCGTGTGACGTACGGGCGCACGAGGCGCAGCATCCGCCGATAACCTAGGGGTGTGCCTGGCGCTGCAGCGGCACAGACTCCCACCCTTCTCGTCTGGCGTGGTTCCTCTGTGCCCGAGCATTGCGCCGGCACCCACAGCCAAAGGGGAAACACATCGTGAAGAAGAGACTTCTCGCCGCGCTCGCGGTCGTACCACTGATCGCACTGCTGGCCGGTTGCGCCGCGGAATCCACCGAGTCAGACAAGACCGTCAAGATCGGCGTCGTCGGCGCCAGCGACCCGTACTGGGCCGTCTACGAAAAGGCCGCAGCGGATGCCGGCATCACGGTTGACATCGTCGACTTCGCCGAGTTCGGGCAGCCGAATCCGGCCCTCTCCGCGGGCGAACTGGACCTCAACCAGTTCCAGCACATCGTCTACCTCGCCGAGTACAACGTCGCGAGCAAGGCAGACCTGGTGCCGGTCGGCGCCACCGCGATCTACCCCCTCGCCCTCTACTCGACCCGGTACGGCAAGGTCAGCGAGATCAAGAAGGGCGACACCATCGCGGTGCCGAACGACGTCAGCAACCTGGCCCGCGCCCTGCTCGTGCTGCAGTCGGCGAAGCTGATCACGCTGAAAGACGGCGGGACCATCTACTCCACCCTCGCCGACATCGACAAGGACAAGTCCAAGGTCACCGTGACCGCACTCGAGGCGTCGCTCACCGCCACCTCGCTGCCCGACGTCGCCGGGGCGATCATCAACAACGACTTCGTCGAAAAGGCCGGCCTCAAGGTCGAAGACGCCCTCGCCCAGGACGACCCCAGCGACCCCAACGCGCTGCCGTACGTGAACATCTTCGCCGCCCGGGCCGAGGACAAGGACAACGCCACCTTCAAGAAGCTGGTCGACATCTACCAGACCAC
Organism: Cryobacterium sp. TMT2-10; assembly: GCF_004403075.1. Taxonomy (NCBI): domain Bacteria; kingdom Bacillati; phylum Actinomycetota; class Actinomycetes; order Micrococcales; family Microbacteriaceae; genus Cryobacterium; species Cryobacterium sp. TMT2-10. The sequence goes on from NZ_SOGW01000109.1 coordinate 91,685, forward strand.
GAAGGCCGTGCAGGACGGCGTGCTCGAGGTCTCCGGCGGCTCGGCCGAACTCGTCACCACCCCCGTCGCCGATCTCGAAACCGCGCTCGCCAAGGTCGAGAAGGACACCAGGGCAAAGAAGTAGCCCCACCCGTCCCGCCCCGGGTCCGTTCGTGTGTGCCCGTTCCGGTCGAGTGTGCCCGTTCCAACGGTCGCGCTCGACCGGAACGGACACAGTCGCAGTCGCGGCCCGGCACCCCGCACCATGCCAGTCAGTCAGTCAGTAAGGACGTTCCATGCCTGCCCCCAGCCCCGTTGTCGAATTGCGTGACGTGAGCAAGGTGTACCCGGCCACGGCCAAGGGCGGCACGGATGTCGTCGCCATCGACAAGGTCAGCCTCACGATCGACGCCGGCGACGTCTACGGCATCATCGGTTACTCCGGGGCAGGCAAGAGCACCCTGGTCCGGCTCGTGAACGCCCTCGAACGGTCCACCTCGGGCGAGATCCTCATCAACGGGCAGGACATCGCCCGCCTGCCCGAACGGGAGCTGCGCCCGGTGCGGCTGGGGATCGGCATGATCTTCCAACAGTTCAACCTGCTCGGCTCGCGCACCGTCGCGGGCAACGTCGGCTACCCGTTGGAGGTGGCCGGGCAGACCAAGCCGGCGCGCCGGGCCAGGGTCGCCGAGATGCTCGACTTCGTCGGGCTCAGCGACAAGGCCCGCGCCTACCCCGACCAGCTCTCCGGCGGCCAGAAACAGCGCGTGGGCATCGCCCGGGCCCTGGCCAGCCAGCCGGGCATCCTGCTCGCCGACGAGGCCACCAGCGCGCTCGACCCGGAGACCACCCATGAGGTGCTCGACCTGCTCGCTCGGGTCAACAAGGAATTCGGGGTCACCATCATCGTGATCACCCACGAGATGGACGTCATCCAGACCATCGCGACCAAGGTCGCCGTGATGGACCAGGGCCGGGTGATCGAACGCGGCGACGTGTTCGACGTGTTCTCGAACCCGCAGCAGCCGGCATCCGCCCGGTTCGTGTCGACCGTCGTCAAGGGACTGCCGTCTCCGGCCGAGCTCGCCGTGCTGCGCGGCCGGCACACCGGGCGCCTCGTCACGCTCGCGTTCCGGGACAGCAGCGTCGACCAGGCCCGCGTCTTCGGCGAGTTCGCCGCCGCCGGCGTCACCTTCGAAGTCGTCTACGGCGGCATCAACGAGATCCAGGGCCGCTCGTTCGGCCACCTGACGCTCGCCCTGGCCGCGCCGGGGGCGCAGGATGCCACGGGCGACGCGGCCATCGACGCCGCCCTCGACCGAGTCCGAACGCACACGACCGTGACGGAGGTGCGCTGAGATGGACAGCCTGATGACCCTGCTGCCCGAACTCTGGATCGCCGCGGGGGAGACCCTCTACATCGTCGGCCTGACCCTCTTCTTCGGCGGGATCGGTGGCCTCCTCGTCGGGCTGGGCTTGTACCTCACCCGGGCCGGCAGCATCCTCGCCAACCGTCCGGTGTTCGTGGTGCTCAACCTGCTGGTGAACATCGTGCGGCCGATCCCGTTCATCATCTTCCTCGCCGCCGCCCAGCCGCTCGCCCGGGTCGTCGTGGGCACCGGCATCGGCAACGCCGCGATCATCTTCACCATCTCGCTCGCGGCATCCTTCGCTATGGGGCGCATCGTCGAACAGAACCTGCTCACCGTGACGCCCGGCGTGATCGAGGCGGCGCGCAGCGTGGGCGCCGGTCCGGCCCGGATCATCTTCACCGTGCTGCTGCCCGAGGCGCTCGGCCCGCTCATCCTCGGCTATACCTTCATCTTCGTCGCGCTGGTGGACATGTCGGCCGTGGCCGGTTACGTCGGCGGGGGCGGGCTTGGAAACTTCGCGCTGCTCTACGGTTACCGCCAGTTCAACCCGGTCGTCACGTGGGCGGCCGTGCTGCTGATCATCGTGTTCGTGCAGCTGGTGCAGTTCTTCGGAAACTGGTTGGCCCGGAAGGCATTCCGCCGCTAGCCCGACCCGCCCGGTCACCCCGCGTACACGTCTCCTTCACCCGGGCGCAAGGTCTCGGCCACCCGTGGCCACGAACGTTCTCGCTGAGGAAGATCGTCACACCGACGGTGCGTCCCGGTCATGGATGGTTCGGGGGGGGGGGTGGGGGTAAGCGTGTCAGCGAGCCCGATCTTCGTCTTCTCGGCGTTCCGCTCACTCAGCGACCCGCGCTTACAGGGCTGGGTCGCCCTGCGGGAGCACCTCCGGGCCGGTGCCGAACTCGCCGACGCGCGCGAGGCGACCATGCAGCCCCGCCTGCCACGCGCGGCTGGGGCTGCCGCCAGCGCTGCGCTGGCGGGGGAATCCGGCATCTGGCGCCTGCTCGCTCCGAACAACCGCGAACTCGGTCGCAGTTCTTCCGTCTACGGATCGTTCACGGCGGCACGCACCCATGTGCTTGCCCTGCAGGCCGTCGTCGAGGACATGGTCGTGACGTGTGTGACGGGGCCGTCCTCAGGCACTCACGGCTGGTTCGTGACCGTCGGCGATGTTCCCGTGATGACCAGCGGACGCTGGTACGGTGCCGCCTCGTCGAGCCGCGAGGCGTGCAACGGGGCACTGGGGGCGTTCCCGGCGGCGATAGTCACCGAAGACCCTCGGCCCAGCGCCGACCCGGGCGTGCGGTTGACCCGGGGGAGAGGCCGCGCGGCGGACGCCGGGACGAGCGCGTCGTGGTGATGCGGGGGCTGGGAGGCTGGTGGCTCTTCGTCGCCTTCCTGGCGCTGGCCGGTTGGCTGGTGTTCGGGTGGCTGGCGCACGGCCACGCGCCGGTGCCGGCCCGTGCAGCCCCCTCTCTGCGCCTCGAGGCTGCCGCCGGGGACACCGTGGCTCCCGCCGCCCCCACCCAGCCACCCCTGGCCGGGAGCGCCACTGCAGCATCCGTCGTCGCGTCCGTGTCATCGGATGATGCGTCACTCGTCTCGGTGCCGTGGGCGCAGGCCACGTCAGAGGCCACCGGCATCGGCTACCGCGCGTTGCTGGGTTACGCGGGCGCCTCGCTCGCGATGGCGAGTCGGCAGCCCTCCTGCCACCTGGGCTGGACCACCCTCGCTGCCCTCGGTGCCGTCGAGTCCGGCCACGGCACCCACGCCGGGTCATCCGTCGACGCGGACGGAGTGGTGCGGCCAGGCATCTACGGTCCGCTTCTGGACGGCACCGCCCTGGACGCGTTCGCCGATACCGATGGCGGCCGGTGGGACGGGAACGCCCAGTGGGACAGGGCCGTCGGCCCGCTGCAGTTCATTCCCAGCACCTGGCAGCGGTGGGGCGCCGACGGCAACGGCGATGGCATCAACGACCCCCAGCAGGTCGACGATGCGGCCCTGGCCACGGGGCTCTACCTTTGCTACTCCGGCGATCTGTCGGCCGCCGGGACCTGGCAGTCCGCAATCTTTTCGTACAACCACCTGGAGTCATATGTCGACGCCGTGGCCGGCCGGGCAAACGCGTATGCGGCCCAGGTGGACTGAGCGTGGGGGACGATGGGGCGGCGGGGCTGATCTCGGGCCGCTTCCGGCTGAATGAGCTCCTCGGCACGGGCGGCTCGGCTTCGGTCTTCTCCGCCGTGGACGTGACGCGGGGCTCGGTTGTGGCGCCGACACCGCCGCCGACGCCTGCACCGAGCCCGGCACCTGCTGCCACCTGACCCCCGAACAGCCGCCACGGCCAAACCGACACGTCGCGTCCACATCTCGATTCGCAAACGTTGGCCCAGTGTTCACCTGGGGTCCCAAGCATGTGATTCGGAAGCGTGACTCCCGCGCACTTCCGCCCTTCCCGAGCCAGTTCCCCTAGGACAAAAATGACTCTTGCGAGCCTCGTCGCCGCGCTGAACGAGCCGCCCGATACCGGTGCGCCCGTTCTGGACCCGGCCAGCCCGGACTCCTCACCGCGCCGGCTCCTGGTCTCACGTCCCTCCCGTTCCGACTCGCTCTTCCGTTCGGTGGCGTTCAGCGCCGGCGGCATCACCGTGGCGATCATGCTGGCCGTGGGCGTCTTCCTGTCGATCCGGGCCTCCGACGCTCTCGGCGTGGCCGGAGTGAACTTCCTCTTCGAACAGGACTGGTCTCCTGAGTCCAAGAAGTTCGGTATTGCTTCCGTTCTCTTCGGCACAATCACGATCGCCGTGATCGCCATGTGCGTTGCCGTCCCGCTGGCGCTCGGAACGGCGCTCCTAATCTCCGAGATCGCCCAAGGGCTTATGAAGAGCACCCTGGTCACCCTGGTCGACCTGATGGCCGCCGTGCCCAGCGTCGTCTTCGGCCTCTGGGGTGTCTTCTTCCTGCAGGCCAACGTGATCCCGGTCGCAACCTGGATCTCCCTGTATTTCGGTTGGATCCCGCTGTTCCGGGTCGCGGATGCCAGTGGGCACGCGCTCACGGAGGCTAGCGCGTTCACCTCCTCGGCCTTCATCGCCGGCATCGTGGTCGGCTTGATGGTGGTTCCGACCCAGACGTCGGTCATGCGCGAGGCCTTCTCTCAGGCGCCGATCGGCGAGCGCGAGGCCGCCTTCGCGCTCGGCTCGACCCGCTGGGGGATGATCCGTAGCGTCGTGCTGCCCTTCGGTCGCGGCGGCATCATCGGCGGCACCATGCTCGGCCTCGGCCGCGCACTCGGCGAAACCATCGCCGTGTACATGATCATCTCGCCCATTTTCACGATCAACTGGCAGGTGCTCAAAACCGGCACCAACTCCGTCTCCGCCCTGATCGCGCTGCGGTACGGCGAGTCGAGTTCGTTCGGCCTCTCGGCACTCATGGCCGCAGGCCTCGTGCTCTTCCTGATCACCCTGATCATCAACTTCACCGCGTCGTCCATCGTCGCGCGGTCCCGTTCCGGGGCAGAGAGCGACTGATGACAATCACGCAGGCAACGACCATCACGCCCGCCGCGACCAGGTCGTACGCGATGTCCGGCCGTCCCGCTACGACGATCCCGGCTCCGGAGGGCGCCCCGATCGGGCCGCGTCGCCGGGTGCGTGGCGCCCGGCTCGACGATCGGTTCAACGTTATCGGCGCCGCCGCCGCCGGGGTCGCCGTCGCGGTGCTCCTCTTCGGCTGGGTCAGTCCGCTTTCCGGCGGTGTGGGCTGGGTGCTCGTGGCATACCTGGCGTTCCTGGGCTTCTACGCCCTGCTCGTGAGCTTCACGAGCGACGCACAGGAGGTCAAGGACCGGCTGATGTCCGTGCTCCTCTCCAGCGCCGGCGTGCTGCTCTTCGGCGCCCTGGTCTTCGTGGTGGCGTTCACTTTGGTGCGCGGGCAGGAAGCCCTGCCTCATCCCAACTTCTTCACCCAGAGCATGGAACTGGCCGGACCCCTCGACGGCCTCGACATGGGCGGCATCGTGCACGCGATCCTGGGCACGCTGATGCAGATCTCGATGGCGCTGGCGATCACCATTCCTCTCGGCATCACGACCGCACTGTTCCTGAACGAGGTCGGCGGCCGGTTCGCGCGGTTCGTGCGCACCATCTCGGATGCGATGACCGCGCTGCCGTCCATCGTGGCCGGCCTGTTCGTCTACTCGGCGATCATCGTGCTGATCACGCACCAGAGGTCAGGCTTCGCCGCGGCCATGGCCATCACAGTCATGATGCTCCCGATCGTCATCCGCGCCTCGGACATCGTGTTGCGCCTGGTTGCCGGCAACCTGCGGGAGGCCGCCTACGCCCTGGGGTCCACCCGCTGGGCCACGATCTGGCATGTCGTGTTGCCCACGGCGCGCCCAGGCCTGGCGACGGCCGTGATCCTGGGCACCGCACGCGGCATCGGCGAGACCAGTCCAGTGCTGCTCACCTCCGGCGTCACAGCGGTGACCAACCTGAACCCGTTCGCCGGCCCGATGATCTCCCTCCCGCTGCAGGTCTTCGACTTCGTCAAATCGCCCGAGCCCACCATGATCGCCCGCGGGTTCGGCACGGCCGCCGTCTTGATCCTGCTGGTACTCACGCTCTTCGCCCTTGCCCGGGTTGTCGGAGGCAAGGGTCCCGGCCAGCTTTCCCCACGCCACGAACAGCGCGTCCTGTTGGCCTCCGGGCGCGACCTGCAGCGGATGAACGTGCGGAATGACCTCGCCGCCGGGGATCCGAGTCCCCGTCCAGAATCCCTCCCGACCAGTTCACCCACCGACCTGACCACGAAGGAGACGTCCTCGTGACGCCGCACACCCGACGGATTCGTTCCATCCGAACCCTATTCGCCCTGCTCGTTGTTGGTCTAAGCGTCTCCACAACGGTGCCGGCGCAGGCCCTGAGCTATGACCCGATCACCGGCACCGGTTCGACGTGGTCTCAGAACGCTCTCGATCAGTGGCGCAAGAACGTAGCCACGAACTACGCGATGACCGTGAACTACTCCGGTGTCGGTTCGTCAGCGGGGCGCCGGGACTTCGTCGCGGGCAGCGTGGACTTCGCGGTCAGCGAGATCCCGTTCCAGACCGCCCCGGAGGACGGTTCGGCCCCAGAGGTGCCCGCTCGCGGGTACGCCTATATGCCCATCGTGGCCGGTGGTACCGCCTTCATGTACAACCTGAAAATCGGCGGCAAACGAGTCACCAACCTACGGCTCAGCGGCGAGGTCATCACCAAGATCTTCACCGGGGTCATCACGAAGTGGAACGACCCGGCCATCGCGACCGACAACCCTGGGCTGGCCATGCCGGACAAGGGAATCGTCCCGGTCGTGCGCTCGGACGGTTCCGGCTCCACGGCGCAATTCACTCTCTGGATGTCCAAACAGCACCCGGCCCTCTGGAAAACGTTCTGCACCAAGGTCGGGCGCTCCGCTGACTGCGGCCTGACTTCACAGTTCCCCACCTTCGGCAGCGCCAAGGCACAGAGCGGATCCTCCGGCGTCGCCGGCTACGTGAGTCAGGACTACGGAGACGGCGCGATCACCTACGTCGAGTACTCGTATGCCAAGAACTCCGGTTTCCCGGTCGCCAAGGTGCTCAACGCGGCCGGCTACTACGTCGAACCCACGGCGAACTCGGTGGCTGTGGCGCTCCTGAAAGCCGCCATCAACACCACACCCGGACCGACCTACCTCACCCAGATTCTGGACGGCGTTTACAACAACGCCGACCCTCGCACCTACCCGCTCTCGAGTTACTCCTACATGATCGTGCCCACCGAGGTCGGCGGCGTCTTCACCGCGAAGAAGGGTTTGACCCTGGGCGCCTTCGCCAACTACATGCTCTGCGAGGGACAGCAGCAGGCCGCAGCCCTGGGCTACTCCCCGTTGCCGATGAACCTCGTGCTGGCCGGCTTCGACCAGATCAAGCGAGTCCCGGGCGCCGATGTCAGCGGCGTTGACATCAACAAGTGCCACAACCCGACGTTCAATGCCGGCGACTCTCCGTCGAGCAACCTGCTGGCCACCACCGCCCTCCAACCAGCCGCCTGCGACAAGGTCGGGGCCAACCAGTGCACCACCGGCACGGCCGGGGCGTTGGCCGACACTGCCGTGTCGGGCAGCGGCACGGGTGGTGGCGCGGCCGGCTCAGCCTCCGCGAAGACTGCAGCGGCGGCGACCGGAGGAACGGCGATAGCAGCCGTCGCCCTCGCCGATGCGGCCGCGCCCGTGTTCGACGAGAACGGCGCCCTCGTGTCAGCGGTCGGCACCGCTGCAACCGGCGTTGCCGGCACCGCAGTTGCCGCACCGTTCACCCTGGCCGAGACCGGCTGGGGCACTCAGCAGTCGGTCATGCTGCTCGCCGGCCTCCTGCTGCTGGCCGCCGCTGTGCTGCCGCCCGTGCTCGCCCGCCGGTTCACGCCCCGCGGCGCGAAAGCCGGCACCAAGTGAAGCGGCTCACGTTCGGCCCGAAAAACGCACTCTGGGCACGGGCCGGCGCCAGCGGAGTCGTGGTCGGCCTGATGGTGGGCGTCGGTGTCGCCGCGCTAGGCTCCCTCGCCCCCTCCGCGGCATCCGCTGACGCATCGACCGCTGTCACGGTCGCGTCGAGGGGCTTCGACCCCGATCTGGCAACCGCGCCCTTCCCTGATCTCAAGGTCACCGTCTCCCAGACCAAGGATCTCGTTTCCCAGGGCATCGTCGTGAACTGGAGCGGAGGAAAGAAATCCGTGCGACCAGATGGGAGCTCCGGAGGGGAGGACTTTCTCCAGATTGCGCAGTGCTGGGGAGACGACCCGACGGATTCCAGCCGTCCGGATCGCACGACGTGTCAATACGGAGGATTCCCCGGCAAGGTCGCGTCCACCCGCGACAACGCCGTGAGCCAGGAGAACGTGGCCACGCAGGACGCGCAGTACACGTCCCCGGCCAACGGATTCACGGTTCCCGCCTTCACCGCCATTCCCTACCGCGCATCAACGGGCGGGTCCATCGCCTCGGTGTTCGCGGACTCGGCCAACGTCCTCACGCATTACATCGTGGACCCCCTGACCGGCCTGGTGCAGAACGCCAATGGATCGCCGTCCGCGACCGGGGTGCCCCTGCCCGCCGGCGTGTCAGGCGTGGACCTGGCCACCAATGAGTTCTACACCCAGTACACGACGAATGAGGTGCCTTGGGCGGGCTCGAGCGACAGTGGCGACGGCTCCGTGAAATTCGAGGTGCAGACCGCCATGCAATCTCCGGGCCTCGGCTGCGGTATGCCCGTGACGGCCGCGAACGGCGCCGTCGCCGGCAAATCGTGCTGGCTCGTGGTCATCCCGCGCGGAAAAAACGACGCGGGGGAGTCCTACATCACCAAGTCCGGGCTGCTGTGGGATTCCTGGAAGCACAGCGTGGCCGTCAAGCTTGATTTCAAGCCCATCGGCCAACGCTGCTCCATCGGCTCGGCCGAGAAGCAGCTCTCCGGGAGCGAACTCGTCGCCGCGGCGATCGGGTCGTGGCAGCCCAACCTGTGCGCCGGTGCCTCCGGCTCCTCGTTCGTGCTCAGCACCGGCAACGAGGAAGAGGCGTTGGCCGCGGCAAGCCTGACGGCGCCGAGCCCGCTGGCCCTCACTTCGCGTCCGCTGCAAACCGCTGGGACGGATCCGGTCGCCTATGCGCCGATAGCCCTCAGCGGCGTCGCGGTTTCGTTCTCCATCGACCGCCGCGTGAAACCGGTGGGCGAAGTTCCTCAGGAATACAAGGACCGGAACACCGAGGCATTCACGTCACTGAACCTGACCCCGCGCCTGATCGCGAAGCTCCTCACGAACTCGTATCTGGACTCCCTGCCTTCCGGAGCGCCGACCACATCGGACTCCCTCAAATTCTTCGGCTACACCGACTCCGCACACCCGGGCTCGAACGCGCGCAACCTCACGGTCGACCCCGATTTCCTGGCGGTCAACGACGAGGAATGGAGGTACCAGGACCTGACCGGGCCGTCCCTGGGAGACATGCTCCTCCCTTCCGGACGATCCGACGAGGCCGAGCAACTGTGGCGGTACGTTCTCTCCGACCCGTCTGCCGTCGAATTCCTCAACGGAACGCCGGACGAGTGGGGGATGAAAGTCAACCCCTGGTCATCCACCGACGCCACCATCAACCCGTCGGGGACGGTCCTGGCCCTTCCGCGCACGAATTTTCCAAAGGCTGATCCGATGGAGCGGCCCGCCGCCGCTGTCGGCGCCGGCACAACGGCGGTGAACCTCGTCACCTGGCGCCCCTACACCAGTGACTTCGAGAACGGCGCGTATCTCACCCTGCGCGGCGACGGGCTGGAGCTCGGGGACTGGAACCCCACAAGCGTTCCGCCGAAGTTCGGCAAGAGCGTGCGAAGCCTGGTGGGCAACCAGCGCGTGCTGAGCGTCACCACCGCGGCCGCGGCCGCACGGTACCAGACGGTGACGGCGTCACTGCAGAACTCCGCGGGCAGCTTCGTGGCGCCGACGGCGGACTCCATGCTCGCGGCCTCCGCGGCGATGGTCCCCACCAGCGCCAACCCCAAGGTGCTCGAATATGACCCGGCGAACCCGAGCGCCAAGGCCGCGGCTACGGCGTACCCGATGACGATGCCGGTCTATGCCGCTCTGAATCCGCTGCAGACGGATGCCGCTCAGCGGGCGATCTACGCCAACCTGATCCGGTACGCGGTCGGGGCCGGCCAGATACCCGGCACGGAGATCGGGCAGCTGCCGCACGGCTACACCCCGCTCCCCAAGAGCTGGGTGGCCCAGGCGCTCGCCGCCGCGACCGTGATCGAGCAGGGCAGCAGCACGATCGTCCCAACGACCGTGCCGGAGACCGCCCCGGACGCCTACATCCCGACCCCGTCAAGCGACGGAACGGCCGCGTCCCAGGCCGAGGGCGCACTGGTGATGGCCGACGCCGCGGTCGACCCGGCTGGCGCGGGCGCCACGGACGCCGCGGGCACCGTCACCGGCCCCCTGGTGGCAAGGCCGACGCCCGCGGACCCGGTCGTCGGGCTGGT